>QHQU01000031.1 GCA_003219925.1 Verrucomicrobiota bacterium | reverse complement strand
CTTAACCGGTTCGCGCGAATCGGCCAGTGCTTGCAATTCGGTCAGGACAAAACGCGGCACAATGAGGGCACGACTGAGAAAACCGGTCGCGCATAACTCGGCGATGCGTCCGTCAATGATCGCGCTGGTATCGACGAGGAGCGGTTCGTGCTCCGCCGTTTCGCGAGTAAAGCGGACATACGGAATGATAAGCGAAAATTCATCGCGATTGCTCCGCATCGCCAGCATCATCCCGAAGTAGGCGAAAACGACGTAGACAACCAACCGCACCGACCATTGAACGGTTTCCGATTGAAAGCGTAAAACCTGCGATCCGCTCAGAAGACTGGCGAAAATGAGGCCGAGCAAAAGACCGAAGGTGGCGGACGAAAATGCCCGGAGGGAGATTCCCTTCAAAAGTCTGTCCACCAGGACAACGATCAGCCCGAGCAGAACACCTACGAGCAAACCTGGGACAGTTTGTTCGAGCAGTTCAGAGGAAATCAGGGAGCCAACCACTCCACAAAAGGTCACGAACAGCACCCGCAAAAGATTAACGGTAAAAACCGGTGTCATGTTTCAGGGAGAAGTGCGGCGTTTCGCCGGCGAAGGCGATGGCAGGGCCTTAGCCGCGGAGTCACGATAAAAAAGGACCCCATGTGTTCGTAAATTCGCCACCAAAGCACGAAGATCACGGGCCATATCAGAATCCTTAATCAGGCTGGCAAGCAAACCATTTCCGTTGGTCGCTTCGCGCATTAATTGCGTGGCTGCTGAAAAAGTCTTGCGCGCCTCCCCAATCGCACCCTGCAAATCGTCTGCATCCTTTTTCGCCGACGCCATGGTTGCGTCCGCTTTCTCGACAACGCCATCGAGTTTTTTGGAAGATTGCGCCAGGCTATTGGTGGTCTCGTTCAAATGCTCGATGCTCGCTCGCAAATCATGCATCGCGTCGGGCGAGAGCGCTTCGGTATTCAACCGAGTGAATGTGCCATTGATGTTTTGAACTGTGCCGCGCAACTCCTCGATCAATTGGCTCCCCGCATGAGTCAGGTCATCCATCCCGGTCGGACGCTCCCCATCTAGCACGGCGTTTTTCGGGACATACTCCTTCGGCGGACCGGGTGGAGTGACCACATTGACGAATCGATCGCCCAGCAATCCCGAACTTCCCACTGTGAATTGGCTACCTTTCGGGAGTTTAACGTATTCATAAATTCGCAGCGGAACGGCCACCCCCTCGCCTTCGCGCAACAGCCTCGGTCCCCCCGAAACTCGTCCAATCTTCGCGCCACTCAGCAACACATCCGAGCCCTTTAGCAAACCGCTGGCGTCTTTGAATCGGACTGTCAGATCGTAGTAGACCTTAAAACCTTCGCCGAGCCGGCCGAATTTCAGTACGAATCCCCCAATCATGGCCAGCCCAATGGCAACAAAAATGCCCACTTTAAGCTCGAGAGCGCGGTCGGGATTCATTTTAAGCGAATAACGTTAATCTAACAGGATCAGGAAAACGAAAAATGAATTTTACAACGCCCGTTTCGCTCAACGCACGTCCTCCTGAGCCCGAACAGTTTCGCGGCCAAGGAGCTCAATTTGTTCTCGCCGCATACAGAGTGGTATGTGCGATCCATTAGTTGATGCGAGGTTCTTCGCTTCGCTCAGAATGACAATGCATGGAGCGGCCTGAGATTTCTCGGCTCCGCTCGAAATAACAGGTGGCCGCCAGCGGGACCTTAATGCGTCGCCGATTCGGAGCGGCCCAGCAAAAAATCCTGGATGATTGGATCATCGCATTGTTTCAGTTCGGCCGGGGTGCCCTGAAAATACACGCGACCTTCATGTAAATAAGCGATGCGGTCGCCGACATGCACTGCGCTTTTCATGTCGTGCGTAACTACGATGCTCGTCATCTGAAATCGTTCCTGCAAGCGACGGATCAACCGATTAATACTGTCGGAAACTACCGGATCGAGCCCGGACGTAGGCTCGTCATAAAGCACGCATGAAGGCTGGCGGATAATGGCGCGAGCCAGGCCGACGCGTTTGCGCATTCCGCCACTCAAGCTTTCCGGCATCTTGGCGTTCTCGCCTTCCAGTTCGACCACCTCCAGCACTTCGTTGACTCGGGCCCGCATCGTCTTCACATCGCGCATGCCCGCCTCGCGCAACGGAAACGCGATATTCTCTTCCACTGTCATGGAATCGAAAAGCGCTCCGCTTTGAAAAAGTATCCCCACTTTTTGCCGAATCGTGGTCAACTGCCGTTCGCTCATCCCAGTGATATTCTTACCCGAGACCCAGATCTCGCCCGCATCCGGCTGCATCAAGCCGATAAGATGCTTGAGCAAGACGGATTTTCCGCCCCCGCTACGCCCAATAATCACCAGCGTTTCCCCAACCGCCACATCAAGCTGGACCCCGCGCAAAATTTCTTCCCCGCCGATGGCCTTGCGCAAATCGCGCACCGCAATCATCGCGCCATTGCTCGTTGCTGGTGATTGGTCTTTGGTCGGCATGATCAACGCCAATCTTTCTCTCAACCGCCAACAATCAACCTATGTATGTAGCTATTCCACACGTTTCAACCCACGCACCCACATTCCGAGATCGAATTCATGATCGCCCGCGACAAAGAAATGTATGTGATCGGGCATTAACACGTAACGCCCAACCGCCACGTTATGATCCAGCCCTCTTTTCGCGTAATCAATGAAAGCACGATTGGCACGAGCGTTAGCCAAAATTTTCCGCCGACGCGCTGTGCAAAACGTGACAAAAAAGAGGCGGATCATAAATTTGGAGTATTCGATCTAGCCGCAACGGTTGACTATGACTCATTTCACGGGGTGTAGCTGCCGCTGTCTCCGCGGCAAAATCCTTTCAATGCCTGCCGCCAGTGACGGCGGCAGCTACAACATCTTTTTACTGATATCCCGCCGGATAAACAATATTCAGCGCCATCGTCAGGAAGAAATTCGAAATCAGAACCGCCAGCGAAGAGATCACCACCGCTTCGGTCGTCGCTCGCCCCACTCCCACCGCGCCCTCCCGTGTGGTCAATCCTTTGTGACAGGAAATGAAAACGATCAGGATCCCGAAAACGAACGCTTTCGATGTTCCCATGATGAGATCGCGCATCCGGGTCCACTGGACCATGTTCGCGACATAATAAGTGCCGTTGATGTCCAGGAAAACAATGGCGACGAGATAACTCGCAACAATTCCGAAGCCAATGCATTCCGCTGTCAGCAATGGCATCGAAATCATCATCGCCAGAGCACGCGGCACGACCAGGTAATCGATCGGATAAACCGCCAGAGCGCGCAGCGCGTCGATTTGCTCAGTCACTTTCATTGTCCCAATTTCCGCCGACATGGCCGCGCCGACGCGCCCGCTCACCATCAATGCCGAGAGCACGGGCGCGAGTTCACGGCAAATTGCCACGGCCACGACTGCCCCGGTCGCCGAACCCATCCCGAGCTTATTAAATTGAAAATAGGTTTGGGCAGCGAAAACGGCGCCAGTGAAGCCGCCGGTCACCATCACGACCACTTGTGATAACAAACCGATCTCGACAATTTGCTGGAGGAACAGGCGCCAGCGCAATCGGTGAGTGAAAACAGAACGAAAGGTATCAGCGGCGAGCAGAACAAGCTCGCCCAGATAGCGGACGAAGGCGACGAGAGGCGCGCCGATGGCAATGAAAAAACGCGCGATCATTTTCGCCCCAGCGCCATCTTCCAGTCTGCGCGATTAGGAAGCGAGCGGTTGCGTCTTTGATTTTTCGCGCATTTCATCCGGGACGGCGCCAATGAACCGCGGTTCGAGCCCGATTTTCCGAAACATCGCGCGCAGTTCGCGCAGAGTAATAGCGGTTTCTTCCATTTCCAGATAAACGAGATCGTGGCTGCGATCCACTTTATAGCGCAACCCCGGGATGGTCTCGAGCAGATGATCGAGCTCCAGGATTTTATCGATGTTGCGCAAGCCAGCCGCGTAAACTTCAAGCTCGATCATCCCTAAATTTACGATGGCGCTCGCGAAAGCAAAAGCTTAAAACGACGTTGCGTTGCGCGCCCGACTGGTTAACACATTCTGCCAGATGAGGCGCTTCTTTCCCTTGCTCGGAGCTTTTCTCCCGCTCCTTTTCCTAGCCGGATGCGAAACCGCCCCCCCCGGAATTCAGGCCGCGAAAGTCGCAATGGCCCAAAAGTATGCCACGGAAACGCCGGGCGATTATTTTATCGGACGCCGCTATTACAAACCCGATTTCAAATTCTGGGGCTATATTCGCCGCCCGGGACAACCCTGGAGCGAATCGCAACTTGTCATGTTGAATGAAAAACAGAAACTCGCGCCCGACCGCGAGAAACTCGACTTCGGCAGCGACAACAACTACGAATACAAACTTTACGGCTACTTCAGCGGCGACAAGGTTTACGAGCCGGCCAGCAACACGATTTACCCGGAGTTCGTTCTGAAAAATTATGAGCTAATTTCGACCAATCCAGCGCCGATTTTTTCCAGCCAGCTTTCCGGGCGCGCTCAAGCCGAGGTCAATCGCTACCTAATTGAAAAACCGCAGCTCTAAGAAATGACGCCTTCTGCTCGCGCGCCGACAAAACGTGATCTTCTGGCCGAAGAATTTCTGCGCTTTCTCGCGATCGAGCGCAATGCTTCCCCTCGGACACTGAAAGCGTATGCGAGCGCGCTTTGCAAAATCCGGACCCAGCTTCAACTAAAGCCATGGCTGAAATGCCGGGCGGACGATTTTCGGGATTATTTGTTCCATCTCTCGAAAGAAAAAACGGCCCGCAGTTATATCCGGGTCCAGTTTTCAGCCCTACGCACCTTTTACAAATTCTTGCGTGCCCGAAAGAGACTCGGACACGATCCCAGCGCAGAAGTGCAATTGCCAAGGCTGCAAAAGCAATTGCCGGTCGTGCTTACCCGGCAACAAATAGAAGAGCTTCTCTCCGCCCCGTTGCGCGTAAAAAAACAACTGGCCGCTCCGGCCTGGATGCCGCTGCGCGACGCCGCGGTGCTGGAACTGTTTTACAGTAGCGGTCTGCGCTTGAGCGAATTGGCCGCACTTGAGGTCGCGGATGTCGATCTTTACACCGAGTCGGTCCGCGTTTTCGGAAAAGGCAGGAAGGAACGCGTTTGCCCGGTAGGTCTGCCGGCGCTCGAGGCAATCCAGCGTTACCGCGCAGCGGCGAAAGTACATGGCGGCCCACTCTTCATTAACAAAACGCGGCGACGAATTTCCCCGCGTTCCATTTGGTTGATCGTGCGACGTTATTTGCGTTTCACCACCATCCCGATCTCGATCAGCCCCCACAAATTGCGGCACAGTTTTGCCACCCACATGCTCGATCGCGGCGCTGATTTACGCAGCGTCCAAGCCCTGCTAGGTCACGCCAGTTTGTCGACCACGCAAATCTACACGCATGTTACAGTCGAGCGGCTGAAGAAAGCATACGCGGAGGCACATCCCCGCGCGTAAACTCGTCATCGCGAGCTGTCCTGTAGGGGATCCCGTTGCGGGATCTTTAAGGTAACATGGCGGGATCCTTCGACTTTCGCTCAGGATGACGGCATTCGGCGTCAGCTCGCGCTCGCCGCCTCGCTCCCAGCCGGAGCCGCGGCCGTAAAGACCAGTTTGCCGTTGTTCACGCCAACGTGCACAACGTCGCCGCCTTTGACATTTCCACGCAGCAATTCCTCCGCGAACGGATCTTCCAAATAACGCTCCACTGCACGGCGCATCGGACGTGCGCCGTATTGCGGATCATATCCTTTTTCGATCAGGAATTCCTTGGCCGATTGCTCGAGCTCGATGTGCACAGCCTTGCCTTTCACCCGGTGCAAAACCTTCGCGACTTCGAGTTCGACGATTTGCATCAGGTCTGCCTTGGTCAGCTGATGGAACACGATAATATCGTCGAGCCGGTTGATGAATTCGGGTTTGAACACTTTCTTCGCTTCTTCCAGCAACCGATCACGCATCGTTTCGAACTCGTGTTCGCCCAGTGGCTTGGTTGCGGCAAAACCCATTGTTGTTTGTCGCCGCAAAATATCCGCGCCGACGTTCGACGTCATAATGATGATGGTGTTCCGGAAATCGATCTTGCGTCCGAGCGAGTCGGTGATTTTGCCGTCTTCCAAAATTTGCAGCAGCAGATGCATCACATCCGGATGCGCCTTTTCGATTTCATCGAACAGGACCACGGAATACGGGCGTCGCCGTACCGCTTCCGAAAGCTGGCCGCCCTCTTCGTAGCCGACATAACCAGGAGGCGACCCGATCAACCGCGAAGCGGTGAACTTCTCCATGTACTCCGACATGTCGATCTGAATCAGCGCGTCACGGTCGCCGAACATGAATTCGGCCAGGGTTTGCGCGAGAAAAGTCTTACCGACGCCGGTCGGCCCGAGAAAAATAAATGAGCCGATCGGCCGGCGCGGATCTTTCAGGTCAGCCCGCGAACGCCGCAGCGCTTTGGAAATGGCGACCACGGCTTCTTCCTGCCCGATGACTCTGCCCCGCAGCTCCTCTTCCATCTTGAGAAGCTTTTCCGTTTCCTTCTGTTCCATTCGTTGCAACGGAACGCCGGTGACTTTCGAGACGATGTGCATCATGTCGTCTCCAGTCACCGTCACTTGCCTTTCTTCCCGCTCCTCCCGCCATCGCGCCAAAATCGTGTCGAGTTTTTCCTTGGTTTGTTTTTCCTTGTCCCGCAGCCCGGCTGCTTTCTCAAAATCCTGCGCTTTGATCGCTTCTTCTTTTTCGATGCGGATGACTTCGATCTCCTTTTCGATTTCTTTCACGTCAGGTGGCCGCGTCATCGCGTTTATGCGCGCGCGCGCGCCCGCCTCGTCCATCACGTCAATCGCTTTATCCGGCAAAAATCGCCCAGTGATGTAGCGTTCGGAAAGTTTCACCGCGATCTCGAGCGCTTCGTCGGTCAGCTTCGCTTTGTGATGCGCCTCGTATTTCGGCCGCAACCCCTTTAAAATCTGGATCGCTTCCTCGACCGTCGGCGCTTCCACTTTCACGGTCTGGAACCGTCGCTCCAGGGCCGCGTCTTTC
>QHQU01000030.1 GCA_003219925.1 Verrucomicrobiota bacterium | reverse complement strand
CCCTGGGACTACAATTTCAATAACGTCGCTTCCGACATCGGATTTGGTTTACGTCTGGACTTGCCGATTGGCCCACTTCGTGTTGACTACGGCATTCCGCTTCAGCAGGCCGGCAACCACGGTAGTGGGAAGTTTAACTTCAATGTCGGTTATCAATTTTGAACGGAAAATAACAACGGCGGTCTAACGCCACGCAAAACAATTAACCCTATCGTTTTATGAAGAAGCTCCTCTCCCTCGCCCTGATCTCCATGCTGGCATTGCCGCTGGCTGCGTTTGGCCAGGGCACCCTCAAAATCGGGACCGTCAATATGGACCGGGCCTTCAAGGAATACAGCAAAACCAAGGAAGCCGAGAAGAAGATTAACGACGCCAAAGATGCGGCGAAAAAGGAATTCGACGATCGCACGGATGCTTACAAGAAAGCGCTCGAGGAAGTAAACAATCTCAACAAACAGCTCGAATCGCAGGCTTTGAGTGCGGACAAAAAGACTCAGCTGGCGAAGGACCGCGACGACAAGATTAACAATATCAAAAATATGGAGCGCGAGATTAACGAGTTCCGGCAGACCCGCGAAAATCAGTTGCGGGAACAGGCCTTACGAATGCGCGAGGGAATCGTTAAAGAAATTACCGAGATCGTGAATGACAAGGTTAAAACCTTGAACCTGGACCTCGTCTTCGACAAATCGGGAATGAGCTTTAATGGCGTTCCACTGGTGATGTACTCGCGCGATAATTACGATTTCACGAACGATGTTGTCACAGCCCTGAACAAGCCCGGCCGCGCCAGCACCCTCAACACGGAGATGCCTGCAACGTCGCCGGTCGCAACGACCGGGACGAGAGCGAACCCGCCGGCTCCCGCCAAAGCCCCGGCGGCTGCTTCTGCCACCCCGAAAAAACCGTAGGCTTACTTTGTCGCGCAAACGCACGCCTGCGTCAGCCGGCGTGCGTTTTGCTTTTCCGATGTCGCGTCTTTCCCCGTTTCCTCTGACGCGATCGACGTGGTGCGCGGCACTCCTAACGAGTCTTGGAATCTTTGGTTCGCAGGAGACGAGCGCGGCGAGCAACTGGTCGTCTACTTTAACACGCGATCCGCGCGGTCCTTTCCCGGAGCTGCGGCCAGCGCGGGCCACCTATGCTTATGGGTGGAGCGGAATCACCGCCGCCACATCCGAAGTTTATTTTCATCGCGGCGATCAGCAAACATTGGTGCTGGAAGGGCGAGGGCGCACCGTCGGTCTGGCGCGCGTCCTTTGGAGATTCGATCTCAACTATCGCTCGGTGGCAAACGCAGAGACCTTGCGGCCACTCGAAACTCATCAGGTCGAAACCGCCCGCGGTAAGCGCGTCGAAACGAATCTCAAGTTTTCCGATGAAGGAGTGAGTGGCAGCCGCCTTGAAAGCAATCACGCCACGCCCGCACTGAAGGATTTTACCCTGGAAAATCTGTACGATCTCCATTCGGCCTTTCTCTATCTGCGCAGTCAGCCGTTACGCGATCGTAGCGTCTATCGCGTTGCAGTTTATCCCGCGAATTCCGCCTATGTCGCCACGCTGACTGTTGTCGGCCGCGAACACGTGCGGGTGCGCGCCGGAAACTACAATGCGATCAAGGTCGATCTAAAGTTGCAACGGGTGAATAAAAAGAACGAGCTCGAGCCACACCGGAAATTTAAACGCGCCACCATCTGGCTTTCAGACGACAATGATCGGGTGCTCCTGCGAATCGAGAGCCAGATTTTTGTGGGCACCGTCACCGCCGAATTACAGTCGGTTCGCTTCGAAAACGGCTAGTGAATCCATTCGCCGCGCACCGGCGGTTCCTCCGAGGGAACAATACGCCGATGCGGTATTTCCATCGGAGTACGACCGCGCTGACCCGGCAGTAAGCCGAGTGCAGCCAGCGTATCCATGTCGAGCCGGCCATGGGGGGGAATACCCAGGCGCGACTGGAATGCGCGCAGCGAAAATTCCAAATTCGGTCGAAAGACGCCGTCGCTTTCACCTTTGTAAAATCCTCGCCGCCGCAGCAACGTTTGCGCACCGAAAATAACACGCTGCTGCAATTCCGGCGGCGCCATTTCGTAGGGTGTGTTCCTGAAAATACTCGCTGCCGACTCTGCTGGCGCTGGTTGCTCTCGCTCAGCCTGAAGATCGCGCGGCGGCGGCGCTGGTGCGACTCTCTCCGTGCTATTTTCGGAACCCTCCAAATTCTGTGGTTGGGGCGTGGGCGTCGTCGCTGCCGTGGAAGAAGCAGAGTCCGCGTGTAATGCGCGCAGTGTCTCCTCATCTAACTCTCCGGTTACTTGCAAGCCCTTGCGAATTTGAAACCGCCGGATCGCGGCGATGGTGTCGGCGTTTTTGTCCCCGTCGATTTGGCCAAAATAATAACCTTGTGCCTTTAGCTCTTCCTGCGCCTGCTGGACGGTGCTGTCAGCCAGGGCCAGCTGCGCCAATGCACCAGCCAAAATCGCCGTCGCAATTTTTCTTTTCATCCCTGCAGGCGGTTTGACGCCTCGTCCATTTTCTTATTCATGGACCCGCTCCGTCAATATTGTCACTGGATGCTTTGATCGTGTCGCGATATTTCAAAATACCATCGCTTATCGCCACCGCCAGTTGCTCGCGATAGTTCGCGTCCGCCAGTTTTCCAATCTCATTCTTGTTGGTAAGGAAACCGCCTTCCACCAGCACCGCCGGATGGCGCACATTTGCCAGCACATAAAACTGCTCAGCCTTCGTTCCACGATTAATTGCCTGCGTGTGCGCCACCAATTGCTCCTGAATAAACTGGGCCAGGCTTTGACTTTCCACGTTCGGCTGAACGTTACCGACCTTTTGCAGAAAAGGCAGCCAACTTGCGATCCCCGGAACGCCGGTGGTTCGTTGGGCTGCGAAATAGGTTTCGATTCCGCTGGCCTCTGGCCGCGGCCCATCATTAAAGTGAATGCTCACCACAATGGCATGGTCGGCGCGATTGATCAGCTTTGCCCGATCAGTTAACGAGACGTAGGAATCCCCGGTGCGCGTAAGCAATGTTGGGATGCCTTGACTACCCAGAAGGCGATCGACTCGCTCTGCGATATCAAATGTCAGATCTTTCTCCAAAACATTGCCCGCCATCGCTCCTGAATCCTGCCCACCGTGGCCGGGATCAAGTATCACCAGCGCGAATGGCTCGGTCTTTTTATGATACCGGAAAGAAGTGCGGGGCAATGACGGTTCCCGCGTCATCGTTAGGATCAGAAACGCCGACGCCATTAAGATGAGACCGAGCCATGCAATTAAATCACCGGCCGGCTCGGAGAGACGGAACCGGCCCATTCTATTTTGCGATCAACGGCGCCAGGTCACTCGCTTCCACCGCGCGATATCGCACTGCGCGATTCGTGTTGCGCTTCAGCACCGCCGCTGAAATTGTCCCGCTGCCAAGTCGCTCACTCCGTTGTCGCCGAATTTCATCGTCGCCTGTCATCGCTTCATCTGTCCTTAATTGGCCGACAGTCCAGGCGTCGAGCGCGAGGTCGAGAGTTGCCGGAAGGTCCTTGGCGCTTTGAAATCGTTTGCTCAGAAATTCTGCCATCTCTTTGGCCGACTTTTTGGTCGCGGCCAGAACGGCAAAAGGCCTGTTGCCTCCGTCACTTGAGCGCAGATTAATGGCGCCGTCGTATTCCACTTCCAGAAAAAGATCTTCGGCCGGGGAGGTTCCGATTTCGACAAAAAGCAAACGGGCCAGGAAAGGCGCGCCGTAAATCTGCTCGAAGGCATTTTTCATTACTGGACTTAACGAGTAATAGGCGAGACGACGCAGGGAAACATCCGCGGCCGAGCGGGTAAATCCTTCGGTGCTGGCAAGCTCAATCGCGGCCATCCGCAGACGCTCGATGTCCCCCGGGTGCCCGATGGCGCCGAGCGCAATCCGATCGTAAATCTCAAAAAGTTTTTGCTGCCCAACCGTCAGCAGCAAGATCCCCTCGTCATAGCCAAGCGCGACCACTGGACTGCCGGTGGCCAGCTGCATCTCGATGTAATCGCGACGCGTGGCGATTGCTTCCACCCAACGATACGGCTCTTCGATCATGCGACGCGTTTCTGAAATAGTTCCGCGATCTTTTCTTCCGGCAGCGTGCGAATTCCATCAGCCGCCACGATCTTCATAATCGGAAAAATTTTCGCGTGGCGATCGATACCGCCCGTGGCTGTATCGGCTTCCGACGCGGTATCGAGAGCGCGCAAGGCGACCACCACTGCTTCATCCTCGCTGATTTTCTGCAGCGGGTTCTTGCCCCAGGTATTTTCGTAATACAAAATCCCGCGCACCGCCGGCGAACCCGACCCGGTCGCGGCAAAATCGGTCGCTTCGAATTGCGCGCCCATCGCATCATAAAAATAAAGCCGCCCTGAGGGCGACGCTTTGACGTCGTATGTCGCGAAAATCGGGACGACAATCCCAACTCCCTGAAGCGCAAATCCGAAGTTGTCGCGCAATAATTTCGAAAGGGCGCGCACTTTGCCATCCACGCTCATCTCCTGCAATTGCGTCCGGCGAAAAAATTGAAAGGAATGTTCGAGCACCCGGGCCATTTCCCAGGCGGTCGCGGGCACGCCGGCAATCGCCATAATGGAACGCTGGTCAATCTCCAGCACCTTGTCGGCTCGATCGTAAACGACAGTATTCCCGGAAGTCGCTCGCCGATCGCCCGCGACCAGCACGCCGTCGGAAAATTTGAACGCTAAAATTGTGGTCGATTCCGTCGGCACAATTTCCCCGCGCGCATTCATCGGACCAATCTGTGCAGCGGGCGCGAGCAAACCCTGGAGGCGGAGCAAAGAGGGAAAATCACTGCTCGCTCCGAAATCGAGCGCCTGTTTGCCGTCCATTTACTGGCCGGTGCGCTGCCGGTAACGCTTGGATTGATTCGGATCTACCTTGCGCATTTTTTTGAGCAAATCCTTCGTGTCCGGGCGCGAAATATCGGGCGAGCGCGGCCCACCGCCGTCACCCTGTTTCGGCCCCCATGGCACCGGTTCGACCGGTTTCTGAATCCGCTCTGGCATCGCGAAAAAGGTACGGGAAATCGTCCGAACCGCAACCCTTCCGGTGATTTTCTGTTCGTCCCGCCTTGTCCAAATCGCGTGCGCGCGTGCTTGCCAGCATTCGCACCCGATGTCAGAATTTCTGGAATGAAATCTTTCGTTGCCTGGGCGGTTTTGCTACTCGTAGTTGCCGGCGCACTGGCTCAATCGCCAGAGGGTTCTCCATCGCCCGGTGAAATGGCCGCGCTGGAAAAAAAGATCGATCAGATCAACACCAAGATCGACGCTCTTTCCCAGCAGATTTTGAAGCTGGAACAACAGGTTTCCCGTCCTGGTACGATAATCGGGGAAACAACTCCAGGCTCGGTGCCTAGTGCCGCGGCATCGGCGAGCGAGACGGCGCATCCGCTAGCGAGCAACGGTAACGCTCACGTCGTGGCACGCGGCGAGACGCTGACCTCGATCGCCAAGCAAAACAAGGTCGGGGTGGAAGAGCTACAAAAATTTAATCACATCGAAGACGGCCGAAAATTACAGGCCGGGCAGACAATCATGATCCCCGCCCCCTCGACCAGTCCGGCGGCGAGCGCGTCACCTTCGCCCACGGCGGAATAAACAACGGCAATGGACCCAAGTTGGTACCTCCGCAAATACGAGGGCGGCGGCATTTTCGGACCACTGCCATTTGACCAGCTATCACGCTGGGCCTCAAAGGCCCGGGTCGCACCCCGCGATCTTGTTTCATCCGATCAGGAAAACTGGATGAAAGCGCCAATGCTTTCAGAGCTGGGGATGGATTGGCTGGTGGAGGTAACGAGCGAGCGTTATTACGGGCCAACAACATTGGGTGCAATCAACGAATTCGTTCGGCTCGGTGAAGTAACGCCGGAAAATTTTGTCATTAACACGTGCGATGGATCGCGCCGGAAGATTCAGGAGATCACCCCATATTTCCCGAACCAGGTCGAAGAAGGCGACGGCTCGGTCGACCAAACGCCCGCTGCGACGGGTATGTCGATCAGGTTCGAAGAACGGATTCGCGATCTGGAGCGCTGCCTGGGAGAGGAGCGGCGCGCTTTGCAGGACGCGGAAGCACGCTACCGCGAACTGGAACAACGCTACCAGGAATTGCTGGCGGCTTCGCCCGCACAACCGTAGCGCATCCCAAATTGGGCTGGGGCGAATTGTAGGGCGTCTGTCTCAGACGCCGGCTCTTTCAAATTCTGGTAGGGCGACGCTCGGCGGAGCCGCGTTTTCCAAGTTCATGCCCATGCGTATTTCGATGGCTCGACAGAGTCCCGCCCTACCAACAAAGCTCAGACGCCGGCTGGCTCGATGTCGGGCGTCTCCAGCAAACTTTGCTCGCAGAGGCGCGCATATTTTCCGCCAAGCATCAGCAATTGCTCGTGGGTGCCGCGTTCGATGATGCGACCGTGATCGAGGACCAGAATTTGATCGGCATGCACAATGGTGGAGAGCCGGTGTGCGATGACGATGGAGGTGCGACGAAACATTAAGTTTTCCAGCGCCTCCTGAATCAGCCGCTCAGTCGCCGTGTCCACGCTGGCGGTTGCTTCGTCCAGAATTAAAATCGGCGGATCTTTCAACAGCGCGCGCGCAATCGAGAGCCGTTGTTTTTCTCCTACGCTCAGTTTCACCCCGCGCTCGCCGACGACGCTGCTCAATCCGTTTTGCAACTGATCAATGAAGGCGCGAGCATTGGCTGCTTCCGCCGCTTCCAACAGTTCCTCGTCACTGGCGCCCGGTTTCCCCATTTGCAGATTTTCGCGAATGGTGCCGTTGAAGAGAAAACTTTCCTGCGTCACCATCCCGATCTTCTGCCGTAACTCGCGGATGTTGAGATCCTGAATTGATTGGCCATCGATCAAAATCTCGCCCTCATCGAACTCGTAAAAACGGGTTAGCAAATTGATCAGAGTAGATTTTCCCGCACCGGTTTTGCCGACCAGCGCGATGGTTTCGCCCGGACGCGCATGAAATGAGACATTGCTCAGCGCCGGCAACTCCGAGCCGTAGGTAAAACTGACATCTCGAAATACAATCTCGCCCCGCACCTCCCTTTCAAATTTTCTCCCGCGCTGCGATTCTGCTGGTTCGTCAATAATTTCAAAGACGCGCTCGCCCGCGGCGCGTCCGGCCTGGATCAGTTGGTTGAGCTGATGCAGTTTGCCCACTGGTTCGTAAAGAAAACCGGACAGCAAAAGAAAGGCGCCAAGATCGCCCAGCTGGATCGTTTTGGACAGAATATCCTGCGTTCCGACGGCAACGATCAGCAGGACTCCGAGCGAACCGAACAAGTACATCGACGGGTTGTACAGCGCCCAGACTCGCATCACCACGAGAGTAGCGCGTCGCAACTCGTCGCTCACTTTATTAAAACGCGTGTGCTCCTCGCCTTCACGCACGAAACTTTTAATTTGCCGAATGCCCGAAAGATTGTCGTGCAAAAGGGAGTTCATGGACGACGCGGCACGGCGTTGCAATCGATAACGCCGATGCGCGGTGAGCGTGTACCACAGAGCGCCTCCGGCCAGAAATGGCACCGGAGCCAGTCCGACGAGTGTGAGTTTTGGGCTCAGATAAAACATTCCCGCGAGCACAATGATGATTTGTAAAACTGCCACCGTTCCCTGCTCAATTCCGTCGATGAGGACGCGCTCGACAGAAGTTACGTCTTCTAAGATTCGCGTCATTAGATCGCCCGTGGCGCGATTATCGAACCAGCGCAGCGGCAGCGATTGGATATGCGAATATAAATCGCTGCGCAGATCGAAAATGACTTTTTGCTCAAAGGTATTGTTGAGTAGAAGGCGCAATGAATTGAGCACGTTTTGCAGCAACGCCGCGGCGGCGGCCACCAGGACCAGCGGCAGCAAGCGCTCTGGATGATGCCCGGTCACAACTTCATCAAGTATCCGTTTCGTCACCACTGGAAAAATAATAACCATCAGTGTGCCGATAATGGCGCAGGCCAGCATCGCGAGCGCGAGAACCGGGTAACGTTTGAGGTAAGCAAAGACGCGCCAGACCGTTTTCATGTAGTGCCCTCGGCATCTGTGCCGATAAATTCACAATTCCACAGGCTGCAATGCTGTGCCACTGTCAGGGACAGGTTTTTGCTGTTCTTCTGACGTGCAAATCGAACAAATCTTCATTTCATCCGAACACAATTTCGTTGGCCACTACGGCCAGCCGCCGGGAACTTCACCGCTAGTCGAGAAGGAACGAATCCAGTGTGTCGCGGGCAAGGGTTTGCTCGGCGACCGCTACTTTAATCATCGCGAAGATTACAAAGGCCAGATCACCTTTTTTTCCGCTGAGGTTTTAGAGCGGCTCTGCGCCTACTTTGGAATCAGGGAGAAACCGGCGGGGGTGTTGCGCCGCAACGTCATCGTTTCCGGTATTGATCTTCTTTCGCTCATCGGTTGTGACTTCGAAATTCAAGGCGTGAAGTTTCGAGGGACACAGCATTGCGCGCCCTGCGAATGGATGGACGTCGCCATCGCCCCAGGGGCGAAAGAATTTCTCAAGGAAAACGCAGGCCTGCGCGCAAA
>QHQU01000214.1 GCA_003219925.1 Verrucomicrobiota bacterium | reverse complement strand
ACCCGATAATCGTGGTCGCTTCCGATTCGCTGACCGGTCGCCCCACCGTCCAGATGACGATCGCAAAAACGACAGCAAGCAGGAAACTAAAAAGTGGACCGGCGAAGGCGACGATGATTTTGTCGAACGCCGAAATCTTCGGTAACTGCGCGCGATCGACGTCCGCTTTGCCCTCGATCATGTCCATGGGGGCAAGTTGTGGTAGTGCGACGAATCCGCCGAACGGCAGAGAACCAAGGGAGTACTCGACACCGTTGATCGTTTTTTTCCAAATCGGTTTGCCGAACCAGACGCCAAATTTTTCGATATAAAGGCCACGCCAGCGTGCGGCTAAAAAATGGCCAAGCTCGTGCACGATGATGAGCAGATTGAAAAGAGCCAGGACCTCGAAAATGATGAGGATGACGCGCGCGATGTGCAGGATCATGATGGAAACGTCAATCGTGATTCGTGAATGGTAATTCGAGTTGGGCGCCGGCGGTTCCGATGTAACGCTTTACCGATTCAACGTCTTAGCGTGCCTCCCTGCTTCCGCGCGCGCCCAGTGGTCAGCCCTCAATATCTCATCGAGATCGGGTTGTGCAACGGACTCGTGCGCGTCCATCACCTGCTCAACTGTTTGCCAGATTTGGGGGAAACTCATGCGTTTCTCGAGAAAAGCTGAGACCGCAATTTCATTGGCCGCGTTCAAAACAGCGGGAAGCGTACCGCCGGTTTCCCCGGCGCGCCGGGCCAGGCCGAGCGCGGGGAAATCATCGTAGCGCGGCCGCGCAAACTTCAGTTCCGCCAGTTTTCCAAAATCGAGCGGTGGCAGCGAATTTGGCACACGATCCGGCCAGGTGATGGCGTATTGAATCGGGAAGCACATGTTGGAGTGCGACAATTGCGCCAGCACCGAGCCATCGGCGAATTCGACCATCGAATGGACAATGCTTTGCGGATGGATCACTACTTCCACCTGCGCCATTCCCACTCCAAATAACCAATGCGCCTCAATCATTTCCAGTCCCTTATTAAATAACGTGGCCGAATCGATCGTGATCTTCTGCCCCATGTTCCAAGTCGGATGTTTGAGCGCTTCTTCCACCGTAATTCCCGAAAACTTCTCGGCCGGCGTTTCCCGAAAGGGACCGCCGCTGGCGGTGAGAATAATTCGGCGAATGTCGGTCGACTGAAATGTGGGAGCGGCCTCAGCGCTGCGACTGTTCGGGCCACTAAGGCCCCGTCCACCTTGAAGACATTGAAAAATTGCGTTGTGCTCGCTATCAACCGGCAACACCTCTACTCCTTTTTCGCGCGCTTTCCGCATCACAATCTCGCCCGCCATCACTAAAATCTCCTTGCTGGCAACGGCCAGATCTTTCCCCGCTTCGATTGCAGCCAGCGCGGGACGCAAACCACCGGTCCCAACAATTGCGACCAAAACCATGTCGCTCACGACGGTCGAGGCAATCTCACGGAGGCCCGTTTCGCCCGCAAAAATCTCCGGCTCATACTTTAGGTTTGCGCGCAACTCGCTGAGTTTTGTCTCATCGACGATGCAAACTGCGGCCGGTCGCAATTCGTTGGCTTGTGCCGCGAGCTCACGCGCCTTCGAGTTCGCCGCGATGCCGACAATTTCCACGCGCTCAGGAATGTCGCGTGCAACTTTCGCAGCGCTCTCGCCGATGGAGCCGGTGGCGCCAAGAACGACAACCCGCTTTCGTTTCATATGAAGACTTCGCAACGAAGTTCTGCGGTATCACTCATCTGAAAGTCACGGAACTCGCACCACCAGGCGCAGATAAAAGAACAGTAGCGGCGCGGTGAAAAGTAAACTGTCGACCAGGTCGAGTGCTCCACCAATGCCCGGTAACAATCTTCCGGAATCTTTCACCCCGGTGCTTCGCTTGATGATCGATTCTGCCAGATCGCCGATCACCGCCGAGAAACCAAGCAGCAGTCCCAAAATGGTGGCATGGGTCCAGTTCAACGCGGAGAGATGTCCGGGCATCAGTTTGAAAAGCGCCAGACTCGCTAGCAGCGAAAATCCCATCGCACCAAAAAATCCTTCCCATGTTTTCTTTGGACTGATGTGTGGAATCAGCGGATGCCGCCCGATGACACTGCCGGTAAGGTACGCGCCCATGTCGCTGAACTTCGTGACCGCAATTAGATACAGGCAGTAAAATTGCCCCATGATCGCACCTGTGTCCGACCGCGGGACGACATAAAGAATTTTGGTCATGAAATTGAAGAGCCAGAGGACGTAGAGCAGGCCAAAGAGGGTGTAGGCCATTGCCTGGAGGGGTTCGTCCTCGCGTAAACGCGCAAACATCTGGCGCGTGATCACGGTCAGCAAAAACAATAACAACACGGCCGTCTCAAACTCGTAGGAATTCGCCAGTCCAAAATGGGAAAAGTAATAAAAACTCCCGCAGAGCATGGCTACGCCGCAAATCATCGCTGTGAGCTTGAAATTCGGTAGCCCGCGCTGATCGAGCATGCCGTAGAATTCCCAGAGCGAGATCAGACCGAAGGCACTGATCAAGCCCCAAAACGCCAGCTCGAAGCCGGAAAAAGCAATGAGCAACGCAACTGTCCAGAGGATGATCGTGCTGGTGAATCGCAGAATAAAAACAGCGCGCGGCGTCGCCGGTTTCTTTCCTATTTCTTGCGTCTCGGCCGTTGCGGACATGGAGCCCCATCATCCGAATGAAGAGGGAAAATGTCCACAGGCATTCCACCACCGGGTGAGCTCGTCGCGATCCTTTCGCTTTCGCGTCCAATGACGACTTCTGCTGATTCCTGTTTTCCTCATTTCCTGATTTCGCCTAGATTTAGGTCGCGATGCAAAAAACGATGCAGGCAATCGTAAAAGCCAAACCCGAACCGGGCCTGTGGCTCGAACAAGTCCCTGTGCCTGAAGTTGGCCCGGACGATGTGCTGATCCGAACGAAGAAGGCCTCAATCTGCGGCACCGATATTCACATTTACAACTGGGATGATTGGGCGCAGAAGACCATTCCTGTGCCGATGACCATCGGCCATGAATTCGTCGGCGAGATCGTGTCGGTTGGAACAAATGTGCGCGGGTTTGCGCAAGGCGATCTCGTCGTGGGGGAAGGTCACATCACTTGCGGGCATTGCCGGAATTGTCTCGCCGGCCGCCGCCACCTCTGCCCGAATACACTGGGCGTCGGCGTTAATCGCCCCGGAGCCTGGGCCGAGTTTGTCTCTATCCCAGCGAGCAACGCGTGGCATGCCGATCCTTCCATTTCGCTCGATGTCCTTTCCTGTTTTGATCCGCTAGGAAACGCTGTGCACACCGCCCTCACTTTCGATCTGGTCGGTGAGGACGTGCTCATTACCGGCGCCGGGCCGATCGGTTGCATGGCCATTCCAATTTGCCGACATGCCGGCGCACGCCACATCCTCATAACCGACGTCAATCCCTATCGTCTCGATCTCGCCCGGAAAATGGGTGCGACGTTGGCGCTCGATGTACGCACGGAAAAATTAGCGGATGCGATGACGCAGCTCGGAATGAGGGAAGGCTTCGATGTTTGCCTGGAGATGTCGGGTAACCCCAAAGCTTTCGCAGATATTCTCCCGAGTATGTTTTACGGCGGCAAAATCGCGCTCCTCGGGATCATGCCATCAACCGCGTCGATCGATTGGAATGTCGTCGTCTTTCATAGCCTGACGCTGCAAGGAATCTACGGACGCGAAATGTTCGAGACCTGGTACAAAATGACCTCCCTGATCCAGAGCGGTGTGGATATTTCACCTGTCATCACCCATCACTTTCCATTTCAACAATTCAAAGAAGCCATCGAGCTCGCCAAGTCCGGCAAATCTGGAAAGATCGTAATGGAGTGGAACGAGCGTTGAATTTCGTTCGCGGATTTGTGATCGATGCCGCACTAATCGCCTTGTAGGGCAACGGTTCCCGGTTGCCGAATCTGCTCGATGAGTGCCGAGGATTTGAGTGATTGTGTAGTCAGTTCGGCGGTCATAGACCGCCGCTACAGAGCCGTTGGCAGAACAGACATCTACTACCGCAATTGCGCCGCCCCTTCTTCGTTGCCTTGAAGCTCGAGCACCATGCGGCGGATATGCTTGTAATCCTGATGCCGCTCCAAAAAGCGCAAGCTTTCCTCTGAGTCGCCCCATTTTAGAATCTGCATCGGCTCTTCCCGCGCGCCCCACGCGTTCATCTCCGCCTGGGTAGCCATGTAGAGGTCGATGGTGTTGCGCCCAGCCAATGCCCAGCCGTAGTCGTCCACGCGATAAATCTGACCGGTTGAAAGCAATCGGAAAGTCGTGCCCATCGGCCAGCGCGACCAGTCCGCTGCCGCACTTCCAATCTTCGGGGGCTGTGGCTTACCTTTCACCACCACGCGTTTCCCCCGCACAACTTTCACCGTTCGCGTCGTTGTCGTAGTTGTTGTGGTGGTCGCACGCGTTGCCTTGCGCACCGTTGGTTTTGGTTCCTCATCGTTCATCGAGAATGGCTGAGGCGCCGGCGTGTAGGAAACAACCCTGTAGTCGCCTTCAATCTCTAAGGGAAGACGAGTGTTTTCAGCCCGATGAATCGGCGGCCCCGCGGCCTGCAACTGGCCCCCAAGTGCATTGTGATCGGAAAACTGCAGATGGTCCGACTCAGTATGGGTATAAGCGGTCGTGCGCACGGTTTGGAAATTGGATTTTACTAGCGGGGGCTCGTAGGCCGGGAGCGGGCGCACACCTGTCGTGCCGCAGGAGGAGAGAAGAATCGTCCCGATTGCGGAGAGGGCGATAACGATGGCGAACCGGAGGTATTTCAAGGGTGAATGCGGGGTTATTAACAGATTATTCGCAAGCCGCGCAACCGAAATTTCCGTCGCGGACCGATGGCCGCCGGCTTTGCACTCTGCTTGGTTCGCGCAAGATTGCCGCATGCTCGCCGAATTTGATCAGCAACTCGCGAAGACACTCGATGAAATCAAAGCGCAAGGCCTTTACAAAACTGAGCGGATTATCACCACGCCGCAGGATGCGCATATTGCCGTCGCCGGCGGCAAGCGCGTTCTCAATTTATGCGCAAACAATTACCTCGGCCTGGCCGATCACCCCGCGCTTATCGCCGCGGCCAAGGAAGCGCTTGATACTCACGGTTTCGGCATGGCGAGCGTGCGTTTCATTTGCGGCACCCAGGACATTCACAAGGAGTTGGAAAGCGGGCTGACAAAATTTCTCGGGACCGAGGAAACGATTCTTTATTCCAGTGCCTTCGACGCCAACGGCGGGCTATTCGAAACCATTTTGACGGATAAGGATGCAGTGATCTCCGATGAATTAAATCACGCGTCAATCATAGATGGCATTCGGCTCTGCAAGGCTCAACGTTTTCGTTACAAGCATAACGACATGGCCGATCTGGAAGCGAAGTTAAGCGAGGCGAGCAACGCCAAAGTGAAACTGATCGCGACCGACGGTTGCTTCTCGATGGACGGAACCATCGCCGAGCTAAAATCTATCTGTGATCTGGCCGACAAGTATGGGGCGCTGGTGATGATTGATGATGCGCACGCGACGGGTTTTCTAGGCAAGAGAGGGCGTGGCACGCATGAATACCGCGATGTCATGGGTAGAATCGATATCATCACTGGCACGCTGGGGAAGGCGCTTGGCGGCGCCAGTGGTGGATTTACCAGCGCACGGCAGCACATCGTTGAGTTATTGCGGCAACGATCACGCCCGTATCTTTTCTCCAACAGCATCGCGCCCCATATTGTGGCCGCGACTCTTACAGCCCTCGAGCTTCTGACTGGATCAACCGAGTTACGCGACAAGCTTGAAGCGAACACGAAATATTTTCGCAAGGCCCTAACGGAACGTGGACTCACGATCAAGCCCGGGGTCCATCCAATCGTTCCAATTATGATCGGCGATGCGGCGAAGTCGCAAAAGTTTGCCGCCCGCATGCTGGAGAAAGGGGTTTACGTTATCGGCTTCTTCTATCCGGTGGTGCCACATGGCACGGCGCGGGTGCGGACGCAGGTAAGCGCAGCGCATTCCCGCGAAGACTTGGAGTTCGCCGTCGATGCCTTCGCGAAGACCAACGAGGAGCTGAAGTAGCTGTAGTGGCAGCCGTGTCGGCTGCAAAAATCGAGGTTGCGGGCGGCACGCCCGCCACTACAGAAGCAACGATGCTTTACATGGTAATCGAGCGCTTCAAGAATGCGCCCGCGATTTACCAACGATTACGCGAAAAAGGGCGAATGATGCCGGATGGTCTCGAGTATGTTTCCAGTTGGATCGATCACGATTTCAAAGTCTGCTATCAACTAATGCAGACGAATGATTTCGCGCTCTTCGATCGCTGGACGCGCAACTGGAGCGATCTGATGGAATTCGAAATCGTGCCGGTCCGGTCTTCTGCGGAAGCGTCAGTAATTATTGCCCAAGAAAACGAGTTACAAGATTAACGGGTTAACACGTTGAAAAGGTGCCCGCGGGTTTTAACGATTTAACTGTTTAACCTTTTTTCGAATTCCGTTCCTTTTCGTCGATCGCCAGGTATTCGTCCCGTGGCGGGCTGAAGGTATCGAGCACGCGTGTATTCTCGATCGTTTCAACGCCGTGCGGAATGTTGCTGGCGAGATAAAAGACATCCCCGGTGGCGAGTTCGTGCGGCGTGCCTTCGACGATCAGTCGCATTCGTCCGGAAAGAATATGGACAATTTGCTCTTGCGAATGCTGATGCTCAGGCATGCGGCTTCCTGCAGCCAGCTCGGCCACCATTTGATACATGGTGCGGCCGTGGGCGTGTGTTCGCCGCCTGATGCCGGGACAAATTTCGATCCAAGGATTTTCCTGTTTCATAATATGTTTAATTGCCGCGCTGGTGGAGCGCGATGCTCGAACCTACCCAGGTCTTGTCTTTGTTGAAGTCGACTCCCATCATTTTGCCCTGGCTCATCCGCACCAGATTATTAACGAGAATTGGGTCGGATTCGTTATCCGGCCAGACAAACATCATTCGGATTTCCGCCTTGGATTTAGGGCCCTCCGGCGTCGGAACAAATTCCGCGTATTGAACTTTCTCTTGCAGAATCCACTCGTGCGAATTTGTCAATGCCGTTAGCTTTTCCCGGGTCGGCTCCATATCGACACCCAGGCCGGCAAAGGAGTAGAGCGGCTTCAGGACGAAATCGCCGGTCGATTCGGCAGCCGGAAATTCATCGGCAAAAAATGCCCGCGCGGTATGCGCGCTTTTCAAGAATGGCAACGAATGTTTGCTGATCCGGAAATACCAGTTTGGATGACCAACCCAGACAAGGTCGAGCTCTTCTTGAAAGCTGAATGGTAGTTTCAAATCCGGTCGTCTTAGCAGCTCATCAAAAATCACGCGATTATAGATGCGTTCAATCCGCACTTCGCGTCCCGCGCGTTGATAAAACAATTGCCGTCCACGTTTCGTAATGTCAGTGAGCGAGACGGGCGGAATACCGAGAAGCGATTCGGTGCAGGCGAAATCTACCCGTGTCTTCTGTTTCGCCGGGTCGATCTCGAGCAAAACCACATTTTCCGGTCGGGAGTCGCCCAGCATGGTTCTGCGCAAGAGTTTAAGATAATCGTCATCATCTATTCCGCCGAAGGACGAGGTCCAGTCTCGCGGGATCGCCGGAAAAGCTCTGCGCATGCACCCGAGGAGGAGGAATTGAAAACCGAACAGGCTGGGAAACGCCTGCAATTCGATCAAGCGCGGAACAAGCCGATTGCCCACCGTGCAAATTCCGAAATCCACCACCAGAAAGTTCGGATGCCCGGTTTCATTCGGTACCTCCAAGCCGGAGGGAATGGCGGTGGCAGCGTGGCGCGCAAATTCCGCTGTGTGCGTTTTTGCTACAATCTCGTTAGCCGCGCCTACCACCTCATCACAAAATTCGCGCGTCAAAAAAATCGGTGTTTCCGAAATCCGGAAATCGGCTGGCCACTTCTCGGTTTCGTTTACGCAGCGCAAGAGGCCGGCATACTTCTCGGGGCTGAAGTCGGAGTTGAAGCGTGCGCGAAGTTCGGGATGCATTGCTTTGAAATGACGAACGACGAATGTCTAACGACGAAGGAATGACGAAATCCGAATAATGCAAAAGCGTTGCATCTGCTCCTTCGTCATTGATGAATTCGCATTTCTTTCGTCATTTCGTCATTCGTGCTTCGTCGTGGGCGCCAGCAGGTCTCCGCCAGATCACGCACGACACCAGCTCCGCCAAAATCACACTAAAAACTTCCCATCCCGCATTACTTGCGCGCCGTCGAACCAGATGTCGAAATCGCGCCCTACACAATCGATATGCGTTTTCGAAAGCCAGTTCGCGCCGGTGTGCTCGGCGTACGGATGACCAAAGGCGAGGTGAACGCCGGGAATTTTTTCGTCTTGTAAAATGTTACCAATTACATGGGTGCAAGCGGTGTTTGTGCCAATGGCAAATTCGCCCACTCGGTTGCTATTCTCATCGGTGCTGGTGTAGCCACGAAATTCCTCGAGCAACTTTTTGTTCTCCGATCGCATTGATCGGATGCGGCTGTTTTCCACTTCGACAGTGAGGGGCGCGGCGGCCAGATCACCATATTTCGCACAAAGATAATCGCCCACCACGCCATCTATAACGAAGGTGCCGTTGCAGTTTTTCGGGGAAGTGAAAATTTCGCCTCCCGGAAGATTGCCCCATTTCTCAGGCGTGATCAGCCCACTTGTCTTCAACCATTTTAGTTTTGGAGAAAACTCCGCTTCAAATTCCGTCCCGTGTGGCGTTTGGCAGCGGATGCGTTCAGTTTTGCGGGCGCGCTCGACCAGACGCTGGCTCAGCGCATCAACCGCAATGAAATCGGCGCGCATTCCTTCAACCATGATCTGCTGGTTGATGTTGACCATGTGGCCATGACGAATGTGATTTTTATTAACCACCGCGGTCATCTCGATGCGGGAACCAAGTTCACCGGTCAAAGTTCGCGCCGCAAAGATTGAGACCTGCGATTGTGCCAGATCATCCAGAATGATCTTCGGCATACGAGTGAGCGGGCGCTCCGTGTAATTTTCCAAAACGAAAACGGCGTGAGCGGCGCCCACTTCTTCCACTTCCGCCTGCAACGCCGCCGCGATCTCGGCCGTCGCTTCGTCCGTGATAATCGTGATGCGCTCGCTTGGTTGCAACCGGAGGCAAACGCGGATGGCATTACGCGCACCCGGAGCTAATTCGGCGTCGATGATATCGGTGGTTAGTCGATCCGGCATGAGCGTTCACAGTTGCCCGGGAAGGGCCGCTGAGCAACCTACTCCATCTCAAAAATGCGCGTGCGAACAGGTTTTGCCACCCCAGCCGGCGATGCCTTCGCGGATGATGATTGGCAGCATGGCAAGAGCCGCAATTGGATCGGCCCACCACCACCCCAGAGCGGCGTTGAGTGCGAGACCGAGAAGTAATATCACCGAGAGATAAGCGCAGATGTCGCTCTGATGAGAGTCAGCATGAAGAGCATTGCTGTTCAGCCGTACAGCGACGCGACGCTTCGCTCGCGCCAAAAGAGGCATGACAACGACACACGCTCCCGCATAGAGGATGCCGAAATAAGTGACGCGCGGTGCTTCGTGTCTTAGCAAGTCCGCTGAGGCGTCAATCGCGATGTAGGCGGCAAGCGCAAAAAAGCAGGCGCCGACCAATCGATGGGCCGCACGATCGCGATCAATCGAGCCTTCCGCCAGCCACCATAAGAGGACGCAGCTCGAGGCTACTTCTATAATTGAATCGGCCCCGAATCCAATCAAAGCAACGCTGCCGGCGAGTATGCCGACGGTAACGCCGATAATCGCTTCCAGCGACGTCCAGGTGATACTGAGGTATTCCACCCGGCGACCGGCACGCGTTTGCAGGACGCGATCCAGCTCCTCGGTCATGACGGTTTCCTGCACCAGCGAACTTAATGCGATTATCCTGCCGTGCTGTCTCGAAAAATCTTCGCCCCACGCTCGGTGGAGCGCGGGAGTGGGTGACGGGAAAGGTTCGGAGCGGCATCACCGCCATCGCGGTGATCTCACAGCTCAGGCCGGAAATCTATTAATGACTCGGGCGGCGACTTTCAAAGTCGCCTTCTTTCTGATAACTCTCGGCCTTTCAACCAGCTCGCTCGGATTTTTCAGCTAACGACAATTGTTCAAGTAGCTTTACATCGTCCACTTTCCACCTGCCATCTATCTTTACCAGGTAAACATTCAACGCGTGCTGGCCAAAGAGACGACCGCTTAGTCCAATTCGCACGGTCGCGGCCCGGTGATCGCTCGTAACCTTCTCAACCGACAGTTTGGCATCAAAGCCCTGCGCATCCATAAGCGGGCTGGCCTCCAGCTCGGAGCGCATGTTATCGAGACTCGCCAGAAAATTGTCGGTTACGAATTCTTTGAGCTCAGCTCGTTTTTGCTCCAGCGGGTTAACTCCACTCTTCAGCTCGCGCAGATACCAGCCATAGGCATTGCGAACCGTGTCAGCCGGGTTCGGCCCGCGCTGGCAGCCGGCTAGGAGTGTGCACGTCGCGATAATTAGCGATAGCGTCTTCCGGGGCAGCCCGAACATTACGGCGCAATGCGATCAGTTAGAGTATCAGTGTGGAAGGCGCTGTACTGGCGAAAAGCAAACCAGCCGCCCTCATTTTTGTTAGATTGGGTCACATTGTTCATATCGTTCGTGGCAAAGTCCTGCCACGAGTTGTACCGAACAACGCTTAGAAAAGTCCACGGGGCACCTTCGAGATGCTGCATAAGCACGGTTCCGGCAGAAGTGTCGCTGGGACGATTCGGTGGCGCTGATAGTATCTTCTCCAAATCGTCACGATGTCCTGACGTGGGCCGAAAGACCGAGACGACGTAAACCGATCCTCTGCTCTTGCTCTTGGCGTCATCGGAAATAGCCATCGCCTTGGTGAATTCTTCCCACGACGGTCCGTTCACGAACGTATCGTTATGCCAGTCGCTCACGTCGCGCATGGCCGCAGGGACCTGAAACGGCGTGGCATCGACCGTCGCCTTGGCGCCCATATGTGTGATCAGGCAATAATCCCACGCATCGCCTTCCTGATGGCGCAAAAGAATAAAATGCCCCGGCATCGGGTCTTTCGGATTTGGTGTTTTCAGCATTTCCGCCAACTGAACGGCCTTCCCGGCGGCAGCTTTGCCAAAGTAAACGTGATAAACATCGTTACGTGCCGGAGCCGACGAAGCCGCCGCTGACAGCTTTTCACTAGGCGAGCTTTGCGCCCAAACAAGCGCAAACGGGCATAGAGCAGCTACTGCAACACTCAATAAGCGAACAATTAATTTCATTTCGAATTTCTTTCAGTTGAGGTTAGGAAAGCCCGTCCGAATTCAACGCCAACGCGGCCGGCCATATTCAAGTAAGCCTACTCGCTTACTGTTGGCGAAGGCTAGGCGCTGGCGCAGGATACCGTCAAAGGTTTTTTCTCAGTCGCTGAATTTTACCTCGTCAATCTTCCAGGCGCCTTCCTGGAAAAGCACCTTCACCTCAAATTGGCGGTCACCGAGTTTTCGGCCGGTGAGAATTACGCCCAGCTTCGACATTGTTTTCCCGACATAATAGTTACTAACGGCAACATTCTTTCCCCATTCCGGATCAACCTCCTGGGCGTTGAGGAAAAAATCGCCGTCCAAGCCACCCGGGCCTTTCGGCATTTTGTTGATGCGGCTGAGTAGGCCCTCCGTGACAAATTTCCGCATTTGTTCCCGTTCTTTTTCGAGCGGCCGACTACCATTCACGACCTCATGCACGTACCATGCGTAAAAATTGCGAACCGCCTCCGCCGGGTTTTTCTCTGGCCAGACTGCGCGGCTCGGAGTGATAAAAGTAAGAGCGACGAGAACGGCAACGCACACGTATTTCATTTTCGAGAATCGCTGTAAGGCCGCCATTTTCATTGCGATCGTGTGGGGCTCACCTCCTTTGTCGCAGCAAATGTTCGACGCAATAAAGACCGATCGTTAGCCCAGCACAGACGGGAAGGAAAACGAAAGGGATTCGCATATTTGCATCGATGGTAAAGTGGCAACATACCCCGAAGCTAATTAGTTCAAGCGATACGGCCATTCCAATCCAATAAACTATGTTCAACAGCTTTTGATGGAAGCTACGCGAAGTGTCTGGATCGCTGTCGTCGCCCACTCAAAGCCACCCCTCCGCCCTGTGCTCGCCGTAACCTGGGGATAGTCGCAGAAGGGGGGCCGCACACAAAAAAGCGCGGCCGAAATGGCGATGGCGAGATGGTATTCCAAGGATGCACCACGATGCGACATCTAACGAGAATAAGATATTACATCTCGAGGTTCGTTAGAGATGACAAAAAGCAAGAGCTGTTTCGGCTTCGGCCGACATCCCGGAACGATGGAACATGAAGCATAAAACGAGAACCGTGAATTGCACGCGAGCAGAGCACGGCTAGGACTATGAATGGGAGTTTCGCTTGCGAAAACGGAGTCCGTTTCGTTCTATCCCGGCATGGCGCGGGTGCTGCAAACGATTGCGAAGATGGATGCGCACCATCGGTTGCTTCTTGGATTTATCTTGGCCGCGCTCGTCGGGCTGGCTTTACGGACGCAGGCGCTCTGGATGGTGTCGCTCGCCACTTATGATGCCTTTGCCTTCGTCATCCTCGGTTTAATTTGGGTGACAGTCACGCTCACTCCGCTGGCGCAAATCCGGGCGGTGGCGCAACGACAGGACGTCGGGCGCACGGTCATTTTCATCTTTGTTATCATTGTGGCGTGCGCCGCTCTTTTTGCGGTCGCATTTCTGATCCGCAGCGGAAAACCGGAGGAGCGGCACCTTTTTTCGATTCATCTGTTGCTCGCTCTCGCCACGATAGTGCTGTCGTGGCTGCTAATGCACGCCGTATTCGGACTGCGTTATGCCCACAGATTTTATGACGACAGCGCAACTAACGCAGAAAAACACGCCGGTGGCCTGAACTTTCCCGAGGACGATTTGCCGGACTACCGCGACTTCGCGTATTTCTCGTTCGTCATCGGCATGACCTGCCAGGTTTCAGATGTGGATGTTACATCGCGCGAAATGCGGCGGCTGGTGCTGTTGCACGGGATCTTGTCGTTTGGGTTCAACACCGTGATTCTGGCGCTCACCATCAATACGGTTTCGAGTTTCCTTTGAGCCACCGGGTGCGGAATGTGCCTGAAACACGCCCAGTACACCAGAGCGTGAGTAAAGCAGACTGCAGTCGCTCGGTGAATATTGGCGGGTAAAAAATCCTATCTTGCCGGAGCGCTCCACTGGCATAGGCGATGCTCGGAATAAGAGACAATTTCGTGAAGGTCCTCAAAAAAATTCTTCTGCTCGATCACAAGACACGCGTCACTCAAACGCTCCGCCGCGCTCTTGAAAGTGCGGGCAAGTATTCCATCCGCGAAGAACACGATGCCGCTTTCGCTGTTCATGCCGCCCGTTGGTTTCGGCCCGATCTAATCATGGTCGATCTCACCAACGCCGCTAGTGACGGAGAAATCATTGCCCGGCAACTTCAGAAAGATCGCGATCTTTGTCATGTTCCGTTGCTTTGTTTGAGCAACTTTGTTTCGGAACGGCAATTCATGTCCGCCGGAATCGTACGCGGCTACAGCTTCCTGGCTGTGCCGGTGAAAATCGAGCAGCTCCTGTGCGCCGTTGAGCATCTGCTCTTCGGCAAAGACTAAATAATTAACCGCGGATTACGCGGATCACTTCTCATTAATACCGGCCTTTAGGCCGGTGTTAATGAGATAACCGATAATAATTACCCCTCGATCTGTTCCTTATAAGCCGCTGCGCTCAGCAGATTTTTGAGATCGTCGGGATTGTCGATTTTGAGGGCAAAAATCCAGCCTTCGCCGAATGGATCAGTGTTGATCAGAGCAGGGTTATTGGTTAGCGCATTGTTTGCTTCCACCACGGTTCCTTTGACAGGCGCGTAAATGTCGCTCGCGGCCTTGACCGATTCCACCACCGCCACCGGCGCTTTTGCTTCCACATTCGTGCCGACTTTGGGCAGTTCGACAAAAACAACGTCGGTCAACTCAGCTTGAGCATGGTCTGTGATGCCGACGCGGACATTGTCGCCTTCGCGTCGAATCCACTCATGACTTTTTGTGTAAAGGAGATTGTCGGGAACGTTCATGATTGTTTTTTGTAAAGGGGTTTCTTTTCGATCGTCGCCGGAAATTTTTGTCCGCGAATTTCCACTTCCAACCGCGTCCCGATCCTCGCGGACGCGGTCAAGACATACCCCATTCCGATGCCGATGTTCAAGCTCGGCGAAAGCGTACCGCTACTAATTTCCCCAACCCGTGCGCCGTTGTTCAAAAGCGAATAGTGCGGGCGCGGCGGCGGACCTTTTCCATTCATCTTGAATGCGATGAGTCGCTGACGTGCGCCGTTTGCTTTCGTTTGCAGCAATTTTTCGCGCCCGGGGAAATTTGGTTTCTCGAGATCGACGAAAAATCCGAGCCCGGCCTCGATCGGATTGCGTTCGGCGGAGAGATCAGAACCGTTGAGCGGGTAACACATTTCCAATCGCAAAGTATCGCGCGCTCCCAGACCGCACGGTTTTGCGCCAAATCTGGCGCCGCGTTCCAAAACAAAAGTCCAGAACTTCGCCGCGTCACTCGCGCGGAAAAAAACCTCCACGCCATCTTCACCGGTGTAACCGGTGCGCGCGATCGAAACCGGCATTTCTAAAATAACGAAATCGATAATGTGATTTCGCGCCGGGAGCTCGACACTCTGCCCCAACAAGTCATGGAAAAGATCGACCACGCGCGGTCCTTGAATAGCGACGCCGCCAAAATCGGCGCTGCGATTTTTCAGCATCGTGCCATCTTGCCGATGCTTTTCCAACCAGGCAAAATCTTCCTCAATCTTCGAAGCATTAACGACGAGGAGAAATTCCGACTGGCCGATTCGATAGAGAATTAAATCATCAATGACGCCGCCGTTATCATTGAGAAGAAAAGTGTATTGCCCCTGACCGACGTCCAAGTTCGCTACATTATTGGTCAGTATGCGGTTGAGCCAGTCACGCGCATCATTTCCCGAGACGATGAACTGTCCCATGTGCGAAATATCGAACATGCCGATTGCGTTTCGTACGGTGTGATGTTCATCCACGATGCTGCTGTATTGCACCGGCATGAGCCAGCCGCCGAAGGGAACCATTCGTGCGCCAAGCCGCACGTGTTCCTGGTAAAGCGGCGTCTTTTTCTCGGCGAGTTCGCTCACGCGAGCATCCTAGACTTCGAGGAAAGTGACGCAAGCATCGGAACACAAGCTTTTAGCTTGTGCGCCCAGCGGGGCTTTCAGCCGGCTGAAGGAAAACAGGTCTGGAGACCTGTTTAGCGCACAGACTTGAAGCCCGTGTTCCTGGCCGGCGCTTGGGCGAAACCGTCGCTACCTTGAAAACGCAAACTGCGGCCTTTACTCTCCCGGAATTATGACGTTGCTCGACAAACTCGAACGGCGGATCGGTTTTCTCGCCGTTCCCGGCTTGCTCCGTTACGTCGGTTTCCTTACCGCGCTCGTCTTCGTCCTCGAGAAAGTGAATCCGGGTTATCTCCGATTGCTCGATCTCGATCCTGTTGCAGTCATGCACGGCGAAGTCTGGCGACTGATCACTTATATTTTCATTCCGCAAATGGCGAGCATGCTGCCATTACCCGATTGGGTTAACGTCGCTTTTTACATTCTCTTTCTTTGGTGGATGGGCAACGGGCTCGAATCAGCCTGGGGTGCGTTCAAGCTAACCATTTTTTATTTGGTCGGGATGATCGGCACGACCATCGCAGCCTTTTTCTTTGGTGCCGCTTTTTCAAATTTGATGCTGACCACTTCGCTTTTTTTCGCTTTCGCCCGTTTTTATCCTGATCTCGTCATCTATTTCGCCTACATCCTGCCGATGAAAGTGAAATGGATCGCCTGGTTTTCGGCTGCCGTTTTGCTTCTGCAAATCGTTGTCGGTTCGATGCAATTTCGCGCCGCGGCGATTTGTGCGATGGCGAATTACTTGATCTTCTTTGGTCCCGGTATCGTGCGTGACGTTCGCCAGCGTCGTGATGTGACCACCCGCCGTCGCCGTTACGAAATGCAAACACGCGAAGCTGAAGCGGAGGCACTGCATCGTTGCGCGATTTGCGGGGCGACGGAAGTGACGGATCCAAATCTCGAGTTTCGGGTGGCGCGCAACGGCGAAGAATATTGTCTGCCGCATTTGAGCCAGGCGAAGGCGACAACCTAGGTGGATCGACTGCCCTTCGATAAACTCAGGACTACTCGAGACCGGTATCATTCAATTGCTCGAATCGGGAAACTCGGGTAGCGACAGGCAGCATGATTGAGCGGCGCCAGGAGTTCGCGAGCGACAATACCGGGGGCCTTTGCCCGGAAGCGGGCGCTGCGCTTCAGGACGCGAATGCCGGCGCAGCGGCAGCTTACGGTGATGATCAATGGACTCAGCGCCTGTGTGATCGCGTCCGCGAACTTTTTGAAATCGATTGCGACGTTTTTGTCGTCTCCAATGGGACGGCCGCCAACGCGCTCGCGCTGGCACAACTTTGCCAGCCATTTCACAGTGTCATCTGTCACGAGTACGCGCATATCGACAACGACGAATGCGGCGCGTGCGAATTTTACACAGGTGGATCCAAACTGATTCCAACGCCCGGCACGAAGGGGAAGATTGATTTGCGCGAAGTGGAAGCGGCCCTGACGCGCCAACACGAATTACATTCGCACAAGCCGCGCGTAATCAGTCTCGCGCAGGCGACGGAAGTGGGAACGGTCTATGTTCCTGATGAGGTTCGCGAGATTTCAGCATTCGCAAACAAGCGCGGGATGTTTTTGCATATGGACGGTGCGCGTTTCGCGAATGCGATCGCGACACTTCGATGCGCACCGAAGGAAATCACGTGGCGAGCCGGCGTGGAAGTCCTTTGCTTCGGCGGAACGAAGAACGGTCTGGCAGCGGGCGAGCTGGTCGTTTTCTTCAACAAAGAGCGCAGCGCCGATTTCGGTTATCGGGTAAAGCAGGGCGGACATCTCGCCTCGAAAATGCGCTTTTTGGCGGCGCCCTGCCTCGCCTTGTTAGCGGATGAAGTCTGGCTGAAAAACGCGCGGCAGGCGAATGAGGCGGCGCTCAAATTGGCCAACGGCCTGCGCAGTTGTGGAGCTGAAATTGTGTTTCCGGTTGAATCAAACGCGGTATTTTCTCGTCTCGATGCGATGGTTGCGCAGAACATACGCGAGCGCGGATGGGATTTTTACAAATTCATCGAGCCGGACATTTATCGTTTGATGTGCGCGTGGTCAGCAACGGAGGACGCGATCTCGGCGTTCCTTTCCGATTTCAAGGCGGCGAGAAGTTGCGCGTCCGCAGCGCGCTGATATACATCGTACGATGATTCGTGGCGCCGCACTCACTTTTCTTCTGACTCTTACCGTTTTCGGTTGCCGCACGGCGGAAAATGTGGCCTCGACTTCCGCGGCAGTTGTCACGGCTCCGGTCCACTTATTCCGGCACGGCGAGCACTCGAACACAGAGACGACAGTTTACGAAGGGCAACCGGTGGAGGCCATGCCTCCGCAGCCGACGGCAACGCCTTTGCGATCGCCGCAGACGGTAACATCCTCGACCACCACTTCGCCACTACCCCAGCAAGACGAAACGCGACCATCAACTGCAGTCACGCCACGGACGAGCGCGACGCCGCGGAGTTCCTCGTCAAATAGCGCAGCACAATTCCCGGTCGCGAAGCCTGTTCCCGGGAAACCTGGGTACGTTTTCAGTCCTTACGACCCCAACGGCGGTTATGTCGATGTGACGGGCTACCAATCTGGGAGCAAGGTCAAGGATCCCTACTCGCAGAAGATCTTCCTCGTTCCTTGACGCTGCCCGGGCGAGTTAATCCGGTAGCCGCCGTTTCGGCCTGATTGGCTGTCCAGGCGGAAGCAGGACTTGCGCATGCTCGTTTAGACTGCTTGCGGCAATGCTGGCGACGCAGATTTTGCGAAGAAGAGTATGATAACTCCAGAATATCTGCCATAGCGCGTGTTAACTTCCACTCGTATCTCTTCGCATACTTCGTGCTTTTATGCTGATTATGGGATTTACTCTCTTCCGGCTGCCCCGGCCGTATCCCATGCCCAGAAGAGCCTTTGCACTGCTGCAATTGCTCTCAATTCTGATTCTTTTGGCCGTTTTCGCGCTGGTTGCCCGCCGTGCAAATGGCTACGCGCTGGAGGGGAGTAGCTGGCCGGCCGGAACTATCGTGACTTTCCAGATGGGCCTCGGTTCTGCAGGGCGCACGCTCATTGATGGCAATACTTCATGGGATAGTGCGGCAGCGCCAGCACTCGCGGCGTGGAACAACGTCATGGCCCGGTTGCAATATAATGGCAATGTAGCCAGTCCTCGCGTTTCCTCCGGTGACGGCGTCAACGCGATCGTCTTCTCCGACACCGTATTCGGCCAAAGGTTTGGATCAGGCACGCTGGCAGTGACGTCCTGGCGTTCTTCCGGTAGCAGTATTATCGAGGCGGACGTTCTCTTTAACAGAAATCAATCGTTCGACTCGTATCGGGGTCCGCTGCGTTTTGGCTCGAACAGGTTGGCCATTGGCGATATCCGCCGTGTTCTTATTCATGAGCTCGGCCACGCGCTGGGTCTGGATCACCCAGATGATCATGGGCAACACGTGGATGCGATTATGAATTCGATGACGAGCAATCGCGAGACGCTCTCAAGTGATGACATCGCGGGGGCACAAGCGCTCTATGGAGCCCCGACCCCCCTGGCGGTGCCGGAGGCTACGCCAACTCCGCTCTACGACTTCAACGGCGACGGGGAGCCCGATTATCTTCTTTACAATGTCAGCACGCGCCAGACAGCGGTCTGGTACTTGAACAACAATGCTTTTGTCGCCGGCACCTTCGCTCCCACTCTTCCGGCTGGTTGGAGAGTAGTTGGTGTGGCGGACTTTAATGACGATAGCCAGCCCGATTACTTGCTCTTCAATGCCAGCACACGCCAAACAGCGATCTGGTATTTGTCGGGAGCGACCTTTATTGGCGTGGCTTATGGGCCGAGCCTTCCCAGTGGTTGGGAGTTGGTGACGGTGTCCGATTTCAACGCCGACAACAAACCCGACTATTTGCTTTACAACGCCGGCACGCGCCAAACCGCGATTTGGTACCTAAACAACAATATGTTTACGGGTGGCGCTTTTGCTCCAACCCTTCCAGCTAATTGGAGAGTAGTTGGTGTTGCGGACTTCAACCGCGACGGTGCTGCCGATTATCTCCTTTACAATGCAAGTACGCGCCAAACGGCGATCTGGTACTTGTCCGGCCCTACTTTAATTAGCGGCGCATATGGGCCGATGATTGCAAGCGGCTATACTTTGATAGGAGCGGCCGATTTCAACGCGGACGGCAAGCCCGATTACGTGCTTTATGGTCCGAGCGTTCAGGGAACCACCCTCTGGTATCTCGACAACAATGTCTTCACCGGCAGCGCCAATGGTCCAACGCTTCCGGCTGGCTGGAGCTTGACGCAGCGTTGAGCAAACGAACACAGACTTCAGCTCTGGCACCGCCGGCGAGCGTCGCGTCTGCTGCGAACACCACCGGCTTAACAAGATCGTCAGCGCTTGCCCTGTTGATTAATGACTCTGCTTAGTCGACGTCCTCAAAATTGAACTATGCCGAATTCAAAGCAGATTAAGTTATCACGTTTACATATGAAAAGGTATCTACTCACTTGCGCTGGGATCCTCGCGATCGGCTGCAGCGCACTCGCCACGACAGTCATTCCACCTTCCTTTGATGAGCTCGTCAGCCGTGCCGAAGTAATCTTTCAGGGAACGGTTACTGATGTGCGTTCTCAATGGGTTGGGGAAGGCGGTCAGCGCCACATCAACAGTTATGTTACTTTTAAGGTAGAGGACGCGATTAAAGGAAAGCCCGGAGCGCAAATCACTTTGCAAATGCTTGGCGGTACAGTGGGCAGTGAGACGATGGAGGTGACCGATGCGCCGAAATTCAAGGTCGGTGATCGCGACATCTTGTTTGTGGAAAACAACGGCACTCAGTTCGTTCCGCTCGTCGGCATCATGCATGGACGTTTCCGGGTTAAGAAAGATGAGGCCGGGCGCGACGCAGCTTTTACGAACGAGGGATCGCCCTTAAGCGACGTTACCCAGCTTGGCAAAAATGAGGTCGCAGCGTCCGCCGGGCATGCCATGTCAGCGCAGACACTTAAGCAGGCAATCCACGCTAAGGCCCTGGCGCAGAGCGCGCAGCATTAAGGCGAGTTTGTTCACCAAGCTAGCGTTGCGAGCAGTCACACCACTGGTGGTCCGATCCGCCGCGGAGATTGCTTGATTGAGGTTTTACGGCGCTGGTCCCCGATCAATCAGGGCACCTCGTTCGACGCACGTTCGCGTTTCACTTTTTGTCTCACTTCATTCGTCCGATCAATTGCAGCCTTTGCCCAATCGTGCTCGCTAGCCGGGCGCGGCGTCAATGTTGCCTGAGCCACGGCTTCCGCGGTTTTTTGGGGGACAGAATTTTCCGCCTTTTTCTGTCGCAAGAAAATCACGCCTAGCACAATCAGTGCAACGACGACGAAGTAACGCATTCTCCTTTTATCAGCACGATATGAGCCAGCTCCAGCCATTGCCCGAACCGAGGTGGAGTGATAAGTAATCACATGGACGCAGTCCGGCGTTCGGTATTTTTCCTGTGGGTGTCGGCATTGATCGCAATGACGGCACAGGGGCAGATTTACCAGGGTAAACAGCTCGTCCAAGCCGACGCCCTTGCAAATGTGGGCGCCGTTGTTCCTGGCGAGCCGTTTCTGGTTGGCGTGCGGTTAAAAATGCAGCCGCACTGGCATACCTATTGGAAGTATCCGGGCGACGCCGGCATTCCTACCGATATCAAATGGGAATTACCGGAAGGCTGGCGCGTCGGCAGTATTCAATGGCCGATTCCGCTGAAGCTTCAGGAACCGGGCGATATTCAGATCTACGGTTACCACGACGAAGTCCTCTTGATTCAACAGATCACGCCAGCAAAGAACGTCACCAATTCACCGGTAAAGTTGTCGGCGAAAGTGAACTGGCTTGTTTGTGAGAAGATTTGCATTCCGGGCGACGCAGTCTTGACATTGTCGCTCCCAAGCGCGGCGACTAACTCGCCGGCAAATACAGACCTTTTCACGCGCTTTCAAAAGCAGTTGCCCAAATCGCCCGCAGCCAACTTTTCCGCTTCCTGGAAAAGCGACGCGGCCGGACTAGTTTTGAACGTTACCCAGCCTGAACTGGCGAAATTTCCGTCCGTCGACTTCTTTCCGTCGCCTCCGGAGAATGTGGCCGTTGGTCACCCGCGCGTGGAATCGCACGAAGGCGCTAACTACACCTTTCGTATTCCGCTCGATAACGCGAAGCAAAACTTCAAATCGCTGCCCGGGCTGATCGTTTTCGGAAGTGCCACTGACGCACCGGACCGCAATGCCTGGGAGGTTTCGATTGGCTCCGAAATGGTAGCGTCTAACGAGAATTCGACAGCGAGAGACGTTCTTCGCTTCCTTGTTTTCGGCTTCATCGGAGGTTTCATTCTCAATCTGATGCCGTGCGTCTTGCCGGTAATCTCGCTGAAGATTTTCGGTTTTGTTCAGCAAGCCGGTCAGAGCCGAGCCCGCATTTTTCGGAGCGGCCTCGCCTTCATCGCCGGAATTTTCGCCTGGTTTCTCGGCCTGGCGCTGGTCCTGGTGATCATTAAATCTGCCGGAGGCCAGCCTGTCTGGGCGGCACAATTCACCAATCCCTATTTCGTGGTTTTCATGAGCGCGGTTGTGCTCGTTTTTGCCCTCAATCTCTTTGGCGTTTTCGAAATTAATTTGCCGCAGTGGTTAAGCCGGCGGGCCGTCGCCGCTGAAGGGTCTATGCATGGCGATGCCGGCTCATTTTTTCAGGGCGTATTCGCAACCGTGCTGGCCACGCCCTGCACCGCTCCATTTCTTGGCACCGCTCTTGGGTTCGCTTTCACCCAATCCGCCACGGTCATTTTGCTCATGTTCGGCTCAATCGCGCTGGGAATGAGCGCGCCTTACTTTCTGCTCAGCGCACAACCGGCCTGGCTCAAATTTTTGCCAAAGCCCGGCCCCTGGATGGTGCGAGTGAAACAGCTCATGGGTTTTTTGCTAATCGCAACCCTGCTCTTTTTACTTTCTGTGCTCGGCGCTCAGCGCGGCGTTGCTGCCCTGATCTGGACATGCGCTTTTCTTCTCGTCCTGAG
>QHQU01000227.1 GCA_003219925.1 Verrucomicrobiota bacterium | reverse complement strand
GCTATTGAACCGGTTCTTCCACAGCCGTTCACTGATGATCAGCACGTCGTCGTGTCCAGCCGTGCAATCGGCCGCCTCGAAGACGCGTCCGCGAATCGGCACTACGCCGAGAACATTAAAAAGATCTGCCGAACCGACCGCGCCGAAGATGCGTTCGGGACGATCGCCGCCCGCAAAATTGAACGTCCCCGGCTGAAACACCGCCATCTTGTCGAAACTGCGGCAGTTCGTTTGATAATCGACGAATTCCGGCGCGGAAACGGGAATGGCCTCAAGATGTTGCGCGCGAAAGTGCTCGAGCATTAAAACAATCCGCGCCGGATCGCGATACGGCAGCGGGCGAATCAGCAGCGCATTAACGAGACTTAGGACGGCAGTATTGGCACCGATACCAAGGGCAATAGCGACGATGGCCACGGCTGTGAAGGCGGGGTTTTTCAGCAGCAAACGAAAGGCAAATCGTAGATCGTTTACCATCGCACGGGCTTTTTATTCATAACGCAACGCTTCCACTGGATCGAGCTGGGTGGCGGTGCGGGCGGGCAGATAACACGCCAGCAAACCGACCATCAGTAAAACGACAGAAACGACGGCGAAGCTCAGCGGGTCGTGCACGGAAACGCCTTCCAGGTTTCCCTGCAAAAGTTTCGTTAGGAAAAAGGCAAAGACAACGCCGATGGCAAGGCCGAGCGCAATCAGGCGGATCCCGTGGACGGTAACGAGTCGTAGAACATCCGCAGCCTGAGCCCCCAGCGCCATGCGCACCCCGATTTCCTGGGTGCGCTGACGAACGGAATAAGCCATCACGCCATACAATCCGATGGCAGCGAGAAAAAGGGCCAGGCCTGCGAAGACGGTAAAGAGCGTTCCGAAAAACCTCCGTTCCCAAAACGATTCTATCACCACCTGGTCCATCGTTTTCACTCGGTAGATCGGAATTTCCTTGTTCACCGCCAGGACCGCGGTGCGGGCAAGATTGGCAAACGCTGCCGGATCGGTTTTTGTCCGCAGCATTACCGACATGAACCAGTCGGGATTCTGATATTGCGGGACATAAACGCAGGGAAACTCGCGCCGCTCCGTCAGCCGATCATATATGACGTTGTGCACGATCCCGACAATCGTTGCCCACTTCGGCGGCTCATCCAGTTTTTCCCGAAGGGCCAGTTGATGGCCAATTGGATCGACATTCGGAAACCATTTGCGCGCGGCCGCGTCGTCGATCAGGACCACGCGCTGGCTGTCTTTGTTATCGGCAACCGTAAAATCACGCCCGCGTAAGAGAGGTATGTGACAGGTGGCCAGATAGCCCGGCGTGATGGCAAGGCCGTGGGCCACTCGTGCGTCCTGTAATTGCTGCGGTTCAGGTTCACCTTCGAGAATGAGGGCGCTCACTCCAATGTTTCCCGAAGCTGGAAGCGACGTGGTCGCTGCCGATGATTCCACTCCGGGAATGCTGGCGATCTGTGGCATCAAAGCGGAAAAAAATCGGCCCGCGTCTTCCTGTTTGAATTGAGTTGGTGGCAGACCAACCCGGAAAGTCAAAGTGTGCGATGGATCAACACCGATATCGGTCCCCTGAAATTTTAGAAAACTGCGCAGCATCAATCCGGCGCCGACCAGTAAGACGAGTGCCAGGGCTACTTCCGCGACGACCAGACCGTTACGGACACGCTGGCCTTTGCCACCGCCGATTCCGCTGCGACCCCCTTCCTTGATCGCATCAACCAATTGCGGACGCGATGCCTGCAAGGCCGGAAACAATCCAAACAACGCTGCTGATCCGACCCCGAGGGCGAGCGCAAAGGTGAAAACGCGCCAGTCAAAGTCGAAGCGAATCCAATAGGGGAGCTCAACGGGAATTGCGCGCATGACCAGATCGATTCCCCAAACCGCGAGAATGAGTCCGAGCCCGCCGCCGACCACGCCCAGCAATAAGCTTTCCGCCAGCAGTTGCCGCACAATGACGCGGCGCCCAGCACCGAGGGCGAGACGAATCCCAATCTCTCGCGCGCGCGAAGCTCCCCGAGCCAGCAATAAATTTGCCACGTTTGCACAAGCGATGAGGTGGACGAAAAGCACTGCCCCCATCAGCAGCAGCGTCAAGGTTTTGGCGTCTTTCACTGCTTCCTCACGAAAAAATTTCACCCGCACACTCCCGCCGGTATTGGTTTGGGGGTGATCGGCGGCGATGCGCGCTGCAATCGCCTGCAACTCCGCCCGCACCTGCTCGATCGAGACTCCGGGCTTCATCTTCGCGAAGCATGAAAAATTGAAATTGCCGCGCGGATTCTCTTTCTCCTCGATTTGCAGCGGCATCCACAAATCGGACGCCTCCGGAAAACGCCAGCCTTTCGGCATCACCCCGACAACGGTGACGCGCTTGCCGTTTATGGTGACGACGCGGCCAACGATATTGGCGTCTGACCCGAAATGATTTTGCCAGATCTCGTAACCGAGCAATGCCACTGGGGTCGCGCCTTTACGATCTTCCTCAGCCCGAAAGGTCCGGCCGAGCACGGGCTTGACTCCGAGAAATGAAAATGCGTCCGCCGTGATAAACGAGCCGAGATAGCGGTCCGGCTTTTCGCCGTCGCTTAGAATCATCGTCGCGGTGCTGGTCGTGCCGAAGCCTTCGAGCGTCGTCGCCTGTCGTTTGAAATCCAGGTAGTCCGGATAAGCGACGCCGTTGTCGTGATCGCTGCTGACTTTCGGAAAATATTCGCTGACGTAGAGGACCCGTTCCTGGTCCTGAATGTAAGGCCAGGGTTTAAGCAGGAGCGCGTTAACTACTGAAAACGTCGTGGTCGACGCGCCGATGCCGAGCGCGAGCGCCAACCCTGTGATGATGGTGAATGCCGGTGTTTTGACCAGCATTCGCGCGCCGAAACGAATATCGTTCCACATGGCGGCGCGCCCCAGCTATGCCGCGATGCGATTGTCTTCCACCACGCGACCGTCGAACAGATGCACGGTGCGGTCCGCATGCTGCGCGAAGCGCGCGTCGTGCGTTACCATGCAGATCGTCGCTCCGCCGGCGTGCAATTCTTTTAACAGATCCATTACTGCTTCGCCGTTGCGCGAATCCAGATTTCCGGTCGGCTCATCCGCGAGCAAAATCGCCGGTTTACCGGCAAGCGCGCGCGCGACTGCGACACGTTGCTGCTGTCCACCGCTGAGCTGGCTCGGCAAATGTTTGGCCCGATGGCCCATCCCGACGCGTTCGAGCGCGTGTGTAACTGCGCTCTTGCGATCGCCCGCGCTCATCCCGCGATAAGTCAGCGGCAGCTCCACATTTTCATAAACGGTGAGATCTCCAATTAAATTGAAACTTTGGAAAATGAAACCGATCTCGCGATTGCGAATACGGGCGCGCTCCGGGAATGAAAGGTTGGCGACTTCCGACCCTTTCAGCGCGTAACTTCCGCCGCTCGGGGTATCGAGCAGACCGAGGATCGAGAGCAACGTCGATTTTCCGCAACCCGAAGGTCCGGCGATGGAGATATATTCGCCATCCCGAATATCAAGGTGAATACCGGAGAGCGCGTGGGTTTCCACTTCGTCAGTGAGAAACACTTTCGTCACGTCCTGTAAGTGAATGAGAGGTTTGGATCCGTTGTTCATGGTTATATTTTTGATTGCTGATTTCTAAATGCTGATTCAATTCAACCGAATTCGTTCGTGGGCGTCCCACGCGCTGGTATCGGAAAGAATGACCTGGTCGCCTGGTTGCAGGCCGTTGATGATCTCGATGGAGTTCACTGAGCTGCGGCCTAGTTTGACTGGGGTCCGCACCGCTTCGCTGCTTCCGGAAACAAGTTTGAAGATGCTGACGGTGTTGTTTTCCTGGCCAAACGCAGGTCGGCCGACATAAATCACATCGTCCAAACGCTCCAGCTCGATTGTACCATCAATCGTTAAGTCTGGGCGCGCCCCCCGCGGAAGTTCACCGTCAATCTGCGCATCCACTTTCACCGTTCCCTGCTCGACCGCAGGATCAACTCGCGTGACATGGCCCGTAACCACGCCGTTGCGGGTATCGATGGTCGTTTTCTCGCCAATCTGAATATCCTTCGCCTGGGTCTCGGCGATTTTGATTTCCGCTTTCAACTTCGTTGGATCGGCCACCCGTGCGAGATTGTCACCGATCTTCACCCGCTGTCCCACATCCACCGGCATCTGTTGCAGCACGCCGTTCATTCCTGCTTTCACATGCAACGCTTCCACCTGATCGAGCTTTAACTGCGCGGCCGCTTTCACCTGATCCACTTCAGCCTGCTTCGACGCCAATTGCGGCTCGATCGAATCGCGCGCGAAATTCATGCGCTTCTGTTCAATTGCGTCACGGTTCGCCAGCTCCGCCGCCTTCACTTGCGCAGTCTTGTATTGCAGCTCGGCCACCAAACCGTTTTTCTTCAGCTGTTCGTTCATATCACTCTCTATCCGCGCCTGCTCATATTCCGAATGCACCCGCGCGGTGGTTGATTCCTGATCGAGTAAATCGCGTTGCAGCTTCGCCTGGAGGGTCGTGAACTCCGCTTCCGCCGCCTTCAATTTCGATTCCGCATCATGTGCGGCTTGCTCCAACTCTGGGCTCGACAATTCCAAAATCACCGTGTCCGCCTTCACCTGCGTCCCAGGACGAACGACAATCTTTTCCACTCGACCTTCGGTATTTGCCGGAATCCAGCGAATCTCTTCCGGCACGAGGGTGCCAAGGCCGCGCACCTCGCGCACCATCGGGCCGCGTTTCACGGTATCAACCCATACCGTCGAGCGATCGACGCTCGGGACCGCCGGTTTCAAATGCGACAGAGCGACCGTAATTACGATCAACGCCAGCACACCGCCGGACGCGAACAGGATCCGGCGGCGGCGTTTCTGTTTGGCAATGTGCGGGCGCGCGATGTCCATTCCCGAGCTTACCGGGGAAAATCCAGCCGGTCGCACAATTGTCTCTTCCGCGTGCGCCTCCGATTTCTGTCGCATCATTTCCAACTTAAAGATTACCAGTTGCGCGCAGAAAATCTGCGAGCGCGTGCATGTTGTTCAAAATTGGAATCGCCGCCGTGATAATGATCGCGATGAACGCCGCCGCTTCGACGCGGAATTCGCTGCGCGCTTCAATCCGAAAATACTCGCCGCTGATGTTGCGGAACGATGAAAATCTTGGCCGCAGGCAGCTGCCCCGATAACTCGGCAGCGCTACAGTTTGATAATTGCAATCGATGGAGGGAAACGCTCCCGCATTTGTCTCCGCAACGTCCGCTCGCTTGCTCAAATTATTTTGTTCAACTGTCGGTTTCATTTCTTTTCCTTTCCCTTGAGATGCGTTTCGAATCGCTCTCGGATTCAAAAAATAAATTGTGTCACGGTCCGCTATTGCAATGCCCGTGCCACCGGGCCAAAGAGAGTTGCAAGTGACTTACGCTCACAGATTTATAGTTGGAGATCCAACGAGGGGAAGGTGTGCCCGGATTCGCTTGTGGGAAAATGCCGTCCCGATTTTGGAACGCCTGTAGCCGCGCTTGCCCAGCCGCGGCCGGCGACCGCGGCTACAATTATCTCGGCAAGCGCAATAACGCCTCGGCCCCAGGCGCGCCCACGCGATTCGCCAGGGTTAAGCTTCCGCCGTGCGCTTCCGCGATTTGTCGCGAAAGGGCCAGACCAATTCCAGACCCGCCCGGTTTGGTAGTGAAAAATGGAACAAACAAATTTGTCGGGTTCATGATTCCGTCGCCTTCATCGCGCACAAAAATTTCCACGCCCTCGCCTGCTTCCTTCCAACCGATGGTTACCGCGCCGCGCGTTGGCAGCGACGCTTCGGCGGCGTTATGCAGCAAATTAATCAGCGCTTGTTCCACTTGCCCTGCATCGGCACGAATCGAAATCGCCGGACCACCTTGCCTCCGCACCGGCAATCGCATTTCCAAATTCGCCGCCCGCGTCACCACTTCGCCAATATCCGTCTCTTCCTTTTGCGGCGGCGGCAATCGCGCCAGTCGCGCGTATGCCTCCATGAAACGACTAAGTGAATCCGCCCGGGTGGCGATTACGTTCAACCCACTGCGTGCATCTTCGTGCCAGTCAGCCGGCAACGGGTCGCGCCGCAACAAATTCTCCAGACTTCCCGCAACTGATTTGATGGGCGCGAGCGAATTATTCAATTCATGACCGAGAACGCGCACCAATCGTTGCCAGGCGATGCGCTCCTCTTCCCGCAGAGTGCGGCTCAGATCCGTCAGCACGAGTAATTCATTAGGCAAACCGTGCTCGCGAAAAGTGCTGCGCCGCACGCCCCACCGTCCAGTCGCGCCCGGAAACGCGAGCGTGAGCGGCGCGTCCTCATCCGCCTCCAGACAAACATCCAGGCGAAGTTCGCGCGCGGTTCGGCCGAGCAATTTGTCTATCGGTCTCTTCAACAAGTTTTCTCCGGCGCGATTAACGAGACGTAGCTTGCGTTCCGGATCGAAGGTGAAGACGGCGACATCGATCTCGGCCATGATCGTGCGTAAAAGTGCAGTGGCTTCGAAAGCGCCGAGACGTTGTAGGCGCAAGGTTTCGCCCAGTTCGTTGACCTCGAGCAACGCTTCACCCAGAGCATCGTTCGCCCGCGCACCCCGGGCCCGGATCGAGTAATCGCCCTCGCGCAAGGCCGCGAGCAAGTTCGTCACTGTCTGCCAGGGACGGATAGCTTGCTCGCGCATGCTCACGATATAACCAAACGCGAATCCCGCGATCACGAGCGTGAGAGTCCATTGCACTTTCGCGCTGTACTCCCCGAACCAAAGCAAACAGAGCGCGATCAATGCCGCCGGCGCCGCCGCGCCTATGGTTAACCAGGTGAGACGATCTTCGTACGAAGTCCGACGCCGCGGTTTGCGACGCTCGTTCATGTTGTAGCCGCGGCTCTGTGAGCCGCGTTTTTCTCGCGCCTCATAGAGGCGCGGCTACAAAACTAAACACGAAATTACAGACCATATTGCTGCAACCGCCGATAAAATGCGCTGCGACTCAATCCCAGCGCTTCCGCCGCTTGCCTGGCGTTTCCGCCGGCACGGGCCAGCGCTTTCTTAATCAGATACGCTTCGACTTCCTCCAGACTCATCTCTTCCAACCCCCGCGCATCGCCGCCTCCCGTTGAGAGGCCAAGGTCGCGTGCTTTTATTTGCGGGCCGGTCGACATCAAGACCGCACGTTCGATCACATGGTCCAGCTCGCGCACATTTCCCGGGAACGGATGCGCCATTAAACGTTCGCGCGCAGTCTCATCAAAACCGCCGAACTCCTTCCGGTACCGTTTGGCGTGCATGCGCAGGAAATTGTTCGCCAGGGGCATGATGTCCTCTTTCCTATCGCGCAAAGCGGGCAAGCCGATCTCGATCGTGTTTAGGCGAAAGAGCAAATCCCGGCGGAACCTTCCGGCCGCGACTTCATCGTGCAGGTTAGAGTTCGTCGCCGAAATGATGCGCACATTCGCGTGCAACGTTTTCGAAGAACCAACGCGTTCGAACTCGCCAGTCTCGATCACGCGCAAAAGTTTCGCCTGTAAGTTGAGCGGAATGTTAGCGATCTCATCCATGAAAAGCGTGCTTTCGTCCGCCAGCTCGAATCGGCCGGCGCGATCCGTTTTCGCGTCGGTAAAGGCGCCTTTGACGTGACCAAATAATTCGCTTTCGAAAATCGTTTCCGATAGTCCGCCCATGTTCACCGTGATCATGCTATGCGAGGTGCGCGGCGAGAGGGCGTGCAGCGCCTGCGCAATCAATCCTTTGCCGGTCCCATTTTCGCCCGTGATCAAAATGTTCGCGTCCGATGGCGCCACTCGCGAAATCATTTCCAACACCGGCCGCATCGCGGGCGATTCCGCGATTAAATTCGGCGCACCCCCACGAAGTAATTGATTGGCCGCTTCCAACCTGCGTCCTTTGCGCAACGCACCCGCCAGCTCGATTTGCGTGCGCACGATCGAAAGCAACCGCTCGTTGTCCCAAGGCTTCGGCACGAAATCGCGGGCCCCGCGTTTCATCGCTTCCACCGCAAGATCGATCGTTGCCCACGCCGTCATCACGACTATGGGAAGAGTGCTGTCGATTTCCTGGAGCTTCGGAATAACCTCCAAGCCCTCCTGCCCGGAGGTTGTGTCACGCGTGTAATTCAAATCCATCATCAAGAGCGCGTAATCTTTTTTATCGAGCGCATTGAAAATTCCCGCGAGCGAAGTAACCGCATCGGTCTGGTGCCCCGCGCCCTTGAGTAAAATGCGCAATGCCTCCAGCACATCGGGCTGATCATCCGCAATTAAAATTCTAGCCACGAGTTACTGTGAACCGCGTTTCACGCGTGCTGTCAATGTGCTAACATCAATGCGCCTGGGCTGAACTAACGATTAAGAGCCACGCAGACAATGGGTCAGGCACGTTCATTCATCGAATCAAAAAACTTCGTGACCGGGTTGCGCACGACAACGAAAGCAGCAATTCATGCGATTGGCTGGTAATATCCATGGGCCTGCCACTCTTCCTTTACGAAAAGGTTTCGGCGCAAAATGACCGTCCATTGTGAGCAATCCCCATCGCATTTCTCTACTTACCGCCACCTGCATCGTGATCGCGAACATGATCGGGACCGGCATTTTCACCAGCCTCGGATTTCAGGTTGGCGATTTGCCGAGCGGTTTCGCCATCATCGCGCTCTGGATCGTCGGCGGAATTTGCGCGATGTGCGGCGCGCTTTCCTACGCCGAACTCGCCGCGGCGCTGCCGCGGTCCGGCGGGGAATATCATTTTCTGCGCGAGATTTATCATCCGTCGCTCGGATTTTTGGCCGGGTGGATTTCGGCAACCGTTGGCTTCTCCGCGCCCGTCGCGATCGCAGCGATGCCATTCGGCACTTATCTCGCTGAAATTTTTCCCTCCATAAATCCGCTGGTCGCTGCCATGGCCGCGGTCTGGATCGTGACCGTCGTTTTACTTTGTGATTTGCGGCTTGGCAGCGCGTTTCAAATCGGATCTACCGTTTTGAAGGTCACCCTCATCGTCCTACTCATCGGTGCGGGATTTTACATTAACAAAACGCAGCCGATCTCGTTCTGGCCGATGAAAGGGGATGGCGGGCTAATTGCGAGCACGCCCTTCGCGATCAGTCTTTACTGGGTGATGTACGCCTACTCGGGCTGGAACGCCTCGACTTACATCACCGGAGAAATTCGTAATCCACGCCGGAACGTTCCGCTATCCCTCGCTCTCGGGACGCTGATCGTAATCGTGCTCTACGTTTGTGTGAATGCGGTGTTTCTACGAACTACGCCCGCCGCTGAAATGATCGGCAAACAACAGGTCGCGCTCATTGCCAGCACGCACATT
>QHQU01000226.1 GCA_003219925.1 Verrucomicrobiota bacterium | reverse complement strand
ACTCATCACCCAAAGCGGCTTGAGCGTGTTATACCAGCCGAGTTTTTGCATGATCAGGAACTGCGGGATCATCGTCACTTGCATCGGGATCATCATCGTGCCGAGCAAGGCGGCAAAGCAGATGCCCCGACCGGGCCATTGCAGACGGGCGAAAGCATAAGCGGCAAGCGAACAGCTGAAGAGTGTGCCGATTAGATTCAATATAACGAGAAATAGACCAGTGCCGACGTAACGCCAAAATGGAATGTAATCGAGGGTGAGGCGATAATTGCGCCAAATTTTTGCCAGCCACGCGCCCATCACGCCGGTGCGATGTAATTCCAGCGTAATCCTAATTTCGTTTGGGCCGTGAATCGCTGATTGCCCAGCATCCTTTAGTAGCGTCCAGGTTTTGATTTTGGTCAGTGAGTCCTCGGCGCTCGGTTCCTGCCAGGTCGCAACTTGCCAGTTGTGATCAGCGAGATAAACCGCTCGCTCGCTGACAAAGCGATGGCCGAGTTTCTCCACCGTCATACGCAAGGCGTGCCAACTGTCATCGGGCTGAAAATAGAATTGCAGGCGGCGTAAACGCTCGATTGGAAAACTGGTAGTGAACGTTTGCGATAACGTAACCCTGCTCTCGGAAGAAAAATCGTAGGAAAATTCCGAAGCGTCGGCTTTCTGGGAAAGCGCTCCTGGCCCGGCAACAATCCATTTCGTTGTGGCATCCGACCCGGAAACGAGTTCATCTTCCTGCAACTCGGTGGAACGGGCGCGAAGTTGCCCGATGAGCAAGACGCGTCGCAGTTGTCCAAATACGCTATCGATTAGATCCGGGGCGATTGCGGCAGTTAAGGCGGCGCGCCTCTGTCCCGAATCGCTCCAGCGTTCATATGGAATTAGCACAAGCAAACGCTCATAGATTCCGCGCGCCACCTGCTGGCGCGCAATTTCGGGATCGACCTGCGGCGGCCAAACATGGCTCCGCAGTTGCTCTTCCAGAATCGCAATCGCTTCGTCGCGATGTGGTCCGTCTGCATGAGCAAACATTCGATCGTCGAGGTAAGGGGATTTGCTTCGCGGAATGGGCTGCTCTGGTAAGACACTTGACCGATTGGAGAGAACTTCGCGCTCCAGTTTAATCGAAGTCCCGACCATCCAAATGAAGGGCCAGGCGAACAAGAGCGAGCCAAAGGTGAGAAGCGCGTAAATTATGAAGCGTCGTATCATCTTTTGGGGCGCCGACGTTTCGATCTAGCCGAATCTGATGTTTGCAATTTGCGATTTGCAATTTGCGATCTGGCCTTTCGCCCACCTGTCTTGGGTGAGGCCGCGAAGATTGCGACGAGTTCTCGAGCTTCCAGCAATAACGGCTGCATCGCTTTACTCCTCATAATGAACCCAGCGCTTTGAGAGTTTGAGCTGCAGCAATGTTAGGAGGAAAACAGCCAGGAAAAGGAACCAACCAAGCGCGCTGGCGTAGCCCATTTGTAAAAAACGGAACGCGTTGTTAAAGAGATGGTAGGCGTAAAAGAGAGTGGAATCGATGGGGCCGCCTTGAGTCATAATGAATGATTGGGTGAAGATTTGCAGGGTAGCGATCAAACCCATGATGAGATTGAAGAAAATATAGGGAGTGAGCAGCGGCAGGGTGATGGTGCGAAGGCGTTGCCAGGCATTGGCGCCATCAAGTGCGGCTGCTTCGTAGTAGCTCGGGTTGATTCCCTTCAATCCCGCCAGCCAAACAATCATTCCGCCGCCGGCCGACCAAAGTCCCATCAAAATGAGCGCGATCTTGCTGGTGTGCTCGTCTTGTAACCAGTTAGGTCCGTGAATGCCGAAAGCGGCCAAAACATTGTTAAGCAAGCCGATCCTCGGATTGAAAATCCAAATCCACAGAATGCTGGAAGCTACCGCGGGCACGATTGAAGGCAGATAGAAAAATGTGCGCCAGACCGCGACACCGCGCACTTCAAGGTTGAGCAGAAGAGCGATAGCCAGACTCAGCGCCATACCGAGTGGTATACCGATGACCATGTAGAGGGTATTACCAATCACCTTCCAAAACAGCGGGTCGCGGGTAAACATCCAGCGATAGTTTGCCAGGCCGACAAAGCGCGCGGGATTAAGAATGTCGTAATCGCAGAAGCTAGCGACGATGGCGAAGAGAATTGGGCCGCCGGTGAAGAGGATAAAACCGATAATCCATGGCGAAGCACAGAGCCAACCGCCCGCCCATTGCGAACGCAGATAACTGCTGCGCGTTCCTTTGATTAGAAATTCGTGCTCCTGCTCGTAATCGTAATCGATTGTCCTCTTTCGACTAGGAGCACGAGCACGATAAATCCGCGTCTCCCAAAGATAGATTCCGACCGCGGCTCCTACGAGTAACAAGAAGTAAATGGTCAGGAAATACTTCCATGGCACAATGACGCCGCGCGCTGGACTAAGCGCACGATTGAGCGCGTCTTGCACGACGGTGGTGCTTTCATTAAGTGCTTCCTGAGCGGACATTTTGTGGAAGATGGCGTTCTCAGTCGCGCGCTTCTGTTCGGTGAAGAGTAATTGACCAACTGGCGTTACCGGGCGGAAGGGCGAAGTATCGATCAGGTCGTTTAACAGTTTGATGCCATCCCGAAGCTTGGCGGGAATAGCTGGGTCGGACGCGATATATCTGTGGAAAGCCCATTCGTTGATGTGTCGGTTAGCGTTTTGCGTCGGCACATAAATGCGACCGATGCTTTGCAGGCGCAGCCGTTCGCTTTCGCCGATGATTTCACGGGCATGCTGGCTGCACATGAACTTCAGTAACTCCCACGCACCTTCTTTTTGTCGTGCGGTAGAAGGGATGGCGTAGCACCAGCCGCTGACCCAACTGTATGCGTTGTTCTCCTTGTCAGCCGCCCCGGCGGGCAATGGCGGAAGTGTGACGGCATAGTTCAAGTTTTGGCCGTATTGCGCGAGCACTTCCGGAAAGGTCCAGTAGCCGTCGATTTTCATCGCAACCTTGCCTTGAACGAACAGATCGAGCTCACCAGGCGGAGCGCTCCGTTGTCCCGACTGCGCCGTCCCTTCGAAGGCGAACTCTTTTTGCGCGCCGCCTAACGAATCATAGACACGTGTCATCCATTCCAACGCCTGAACGACGGCCGGAGAGTTCAAGGTGCAATGGCGGCGATCGTCGCTCATAACCTGGCCGCCGTTCATCCAACTGTAGAGATAAAGCCAGGCGTTGCCGAAATTGGGGGCGAAGCCAAGCTGGGTAATGCGGCCGCGGGCGTCGTGTTCAGTTAGTTTGACCGCCATTTGTTCGAGCTCTTCCCAGGTGCGAGGTGGCTGCGCTTCCCCGTTGGCGTCAACAAAGCCGGCTCGCTTCAATAGATCCTTATTGTAAAAAAGCGCGCGATCATCCACGCGCTCCGGGATTCCGTAAATGCCGCGCCCACCGGTAGTCGGATTTTCATAGATAACTTCGTCCCAGCATGACTTGTAAAAATTCTCCGGCCGAATTGCGTCAAGTGCGGGATTGCTCGATTCGCGCGCGACAAAATCATCCAACTTGGTGAAAGCTCCGCGCGCGGCCCATTCGCTCACAGCGTAGCGATCGAAGAGGATCAAGTCGGGGGGCATTCCGCCGGCAGCGCTAACGAGAAAGCGGGTGGGATCAGCGGTCGGATCACGCGAGGCGGTTTGGCCTTTGATAATTTTGTAAATCGGCTGCGCTGGATTTTCTTGATGAGCAGCCCGGCTTTGGGCTTCGAAATCACGCATCGCTTCTTCGACCGATCCCGCTTCCGGCCCGCTTTCAGCCAGATAAACGATTTCGACGAGGCCGGGCTCGTTGCGTTCGATTGCGCGTTCAGGATTAAGGAGCCAAAGCAGGGCGATGACCGCCAGCGCGAGAAGTATAAATTTCCATGCTTTCACAATCTGCCCTTTGTCATGTCGAGCGAAGTCGAGACATCTCTAGCTATTGTTTCAAAACGCTTTGTAATAATGTTAACAATTAGTCAGAGATTCCTCGACTTCGCTCGGAATGACAAATGGCACCGCGTGCGCGGCCGGCACGCTGCCTGTACAGAAACTGATGCGGGACTTCTCGACTTCGCTCGGAATGACGGGATAAATCGTAACTGATGAAGATTTCTCCGCTGGGTGATTCCGCACTCACTCTTGATTTTGCTGATGAGTCTTCCGATCAGGCGCGATTATTGGCGCGAACACTTTCAGCGGCGGAGAGACTCGAAGGGGCGAACCTTCCGGGAGTAATGGATGTCACTTGCGCTTACGAATCGGTGGCGGTGTTTTTTGATCCAGCTCGGATTGAACAACACTTTGAAGACAAGATTGGCGCATTAGTTTCCTCGGCTGGCATTCGCGCACTGCGAAAGGCGCGGAAGATCGAAATTCCAGTTTGTTATGATGATGAATTTGCGCTCGATCTCGCACGTGTCGCGGGTCAAACGTTTCTGACCGGCGACGCCATCATCGCATTACATTCATCGATCGAATACACGGTAGCCTGCATCGGATTCGTCCCTGGCTTCCCTTTTCTCGCTGGGCTGTCGGACAAGTTGCGTGTGCCACGGCTGGAAAGCCCGCGAACGAAAGTTCCCGCTGGTTCCGTCGCGATCGCTAACGCTCAAGCTGGCATTTATCCATTTGAATCGCCCGGAGGTTGGAATGTAATTGGCTGCACTCCGTTGCGCTTATTTAGAGCGACCGAAAACCCGCCCACTCTCTTGCGACCTGGGGATCGTGTGCGTTTTCGTCGAATCACCCGCGCACAATTTGATGCCGAACAAGAATGATTTCGTCCGTTATTTTGGCCGGGTTCCAGACTACGGTGCAGGATTGCGGCCGCGTCGGACTCCGCAAGTTTGGCGTAACACCTGGTGGTGCGCTCGATTCCGTATCTTTGCGTCTCGCCAATCTTCTGGTTGGCAATCCGGACTGCATGGCTGGTTTGGAGTGTTCGAGCGGCCGGGTACGATTGAAGGTTGACGTCGACCGATTGGTCGCCTGGGCCGGCGGCGAATTCAAGATACGAGTTGGAGACGATCTGATTCCGATTTTGCATTGCGCTCGAGTCTCAGCCGGGGCGGCGATCGAGATTTCACCGAAGCGCGGTGGTCGTGCCTGGCTGGCCATTTCCGGTGGCGTCGACGTTCCCGAAATTCTGGGAAGCCGGGCGACCGATTTACGCGCGCACTTCGGTGGATGGGCAGGGCGTGTGCTGCGCGATGGCGATGAGCTTCCCCTTGGCGGCGAATCAAAACTTTGCTCGCGTATGCGCAAGGAAATTTCTGACGTCGTTTCCGATTGGAGCGCGCCGCGATTCGTCCCGCGGGGAAGATTTCTTCGCGTTATTCGCGGCAAGAATTGGGAGGATGATATCGGAGAAAAATTGCTCGGACAAAAATTCCGCGTAGCAATGAACTCCGACCGCATGGGTTTGCGACTGGAAGGCGGTGAGATTTTACCGGGTAACCCGCGCGAACTTGTTTCCGAAGCAGTGGCGCCCGGAACGATTCAGCTTCCGCCTAGCGGCGCGCCGGTCGTGCTTCTTGGTGATTGCCAGACTATCGGGGGTTATCCGAAAATCGCGCATGTGATTACGGTCGATCTCGGCCACGCGGCACAATTGCAGCCTCTTGATGAAGTCCGGTTCGAATTGATCGAGCTGGAAGAAGCGCGCGCTCTTTTGCGCGAGCGCGAGCGAGACGTGGCACTTTTCCGTGCCGGGTTGGAGGCCCGTTTCGGATGAAAGTTGATTTAAATTCAGATCTCGGGGAAGGGGCGGGTCACGACGATGAAATTCTAAGCCTCGTTAGCTCTGCAAATATCGCGTGCGGATTTCACGCCGGAAATCCGGCGTCAATTTTCAATTCTATTCGCGCCGCAAAAGAAAAAGGCGTCGCGGTGGGGGCGCATCCAAGTCTCGACGATCGAAAAGATTTTGGACGAACCGAAATGCAGGTCAGCGCCGCGGAGGTTTACGCGCTCGTGGCCTATCAAGTTGGGGCATTTAACGCGCTGTGCGCCGCGGCAGGAGTGGACATGAATCATGTTAAGCCGCACGGCGCCCTCTATAATATGGCGGTGCGAGATCGGGAATTATCGGACGCGATCGCGCACGGGGTGCTCGCTGTTGATACACGTGTAATCCTGTTCGCGCCCGCCGGGACCGAGTTGTTTAGAGCGGCGCAGGAATTGGGACTGCAACCCGCGGCCGAAGTTTTCGCCGACCGCAACTATAACAGCGACGGTTCTCTCGTTTCTCGAACAAAGCCGGAGGCGCTGTTGCATGATCCAGCGGAGGCGGCGGAGCGCGTCCTGCGAATGTTGAAGGAAGGACAAATTCGCGCTGTGGACGGAACCGACATTTCGGTTCGGGCCGAAACCATCTGCCTCCATGGCGACACCCCGGGCGCGGTTGAATTCGCGCGGACATTGCGGGCGCGACTGGAAAGTGAAGGAATTACCATCGCCGCGCCGGAAAAAAGTTAGAAAGACCATGTAATGAGCGTCGCGGTGACCGTGCAATGGAGCCCGCCATGACCATGCACTGTCTTTTTCTCAAATGAATCATACTGATCGATCCTCTTCGCTCATCCGCGGACTCAGTTTGCTCGACGCCACCATGATCGTGATCGGCTCGATGATCGGTTCAGGGATTTTCATTGTCTCGGCGGAATCGTCGCGATTAATCGGCGCTCCGGGTTGGTTGTTGTTGACGTGGGTCGTCGCCGGGTTGCTCACGATCACGGGGGCGCTTTGCTGCGCGGAACTGGCGACGATGATGCCACGGGCGGGCGGGGTTTATGTTTTCTTGCGCGAAGCCTACGGACCAGCGCTTGGATTTTTATTTGGCTGGACCCTGTTTCTGGTCGTGCAGACCGGAACGATCGCGGCGGTTGCGATCGCATTTGCGAGGTTTCTCGGCGTCTTCGCGCCAAGTGTTGCCGAAGATCATTATCTCATCGCACCGATCGTCCTATTGCCCGGTTATGCCATCAGTCTTTCGACCGAACAACTGGTCGCGATCCTTCTGATTGCGCTTCTCACATTTTCGAACACTCGCGGACTTCGCGTCGGCAAGATTGTCCAAAACAGTTTTACCTTCACAAAAACCGCCGCGCTCATCGGCGCGATCATTATTGGACTCATTTTTGGATGGAAACCAAATTGCGCAGCGCTGGCATCGCACTGGTGGGATGCGGTCGCCAATGGCTGGAGTGCACGAGCGGTGCAACCGGGACTCCCCGTCGTCGGCGGACTCGCGGTTGCTTTATTATTTGGCAAAGCAATGGTCGGACCGCTCTTCGCGCAAACGGCGTGGACTAACGTCACGTTTATCGGCAGTGAAGTGCGCGAACCGGGACGGAACCTTTCGCGCGCGTTGCTCCACGGTTGCGGGATTGTGGTTGTGCTGTACGTACTCGCGAACGTCGCCTACATCGCTTCCCTGCCGCTGACCGAAATCCAAAACGCGCCGCAAAATCGCGTGGCGGTCGCAATGATGCGTGCCATTTTTGGGACCCCCGGCGTGCTGGCGATGGCAGCAGCAATCATGATCTCGACGTTTGGTTGCAATAACGGGCTCATCCTCGCCGGCGCGCGGGTTTACTACGCCATGGCGCGAGACAATTTATTTTTTCATAAGGTCGGAACGACAAATCGCTTCCATGTGCCGGCGTTTGCGCTGGTGGTGCAGGCGATCTGGACAGCGTTTCTCACTTTGCCGCGCACCGTTATGACTAACGCACAAACCGGCACCGCCACGTTTGGCAACGTCTACACGCAATTGCTCGAATACATCGTCTCAGCGGATTTAATTTTTTACGTGCTCCTTATCGCTGCGGTTATCGTCTTGCGGAGAAAAAAGCCGGCGGCAGAGCGCCCGTATCTCACCTGGGGTTATCCCGTTGTTCCGATTATTTCGATTGCTTTGGCAGTGATTGTAATTCTCGACCTGGCTTTTCTAGCCCCGAGTACATCAGGAATCGGAATTCTGATCGTCCTCACAGGCGTGCCCGTCTATTTTTTGTGGCGCCAACAGGCTGCCAGTTCTCGTTAGACGGCAATTGGGCGGTGTTCGCCGGAACACGGAGTGCCAGTCTGTGCGCCCAGCGGAACTCGTACGAGGCTGGGATCACCGATCCCGTTTACAACTACTCTACGCGTAGCGCTACGAAAGGAGTGACCTGATTGGCACGCCGCGTCGGCACAAAACAAGATGCCGCCGCGATCGCAGTCAAGAGTCCGGCCACCGCGCTGTAAATGGTTGGATCGCTCGCTTATGGACTCCGCCACGACATCACTCGTATCGCAATGCGACCATTGGATCGACCTGGGTGGCGCGGCGTGCGGGCACGAAGCACGATGCCGCGGCGACGAGGGCGAGCATTCCCGCCACCGCGAAATAAATGATGGGATCGAGGGTATTGACCTTGAAGAGAATGTTCTGCAAAGCAGCGGCAGCGAGAACTCCGAGAAGCAGTGCGGCGCCACCGGCGCCAAGGAT
>QHQU01000225.1 GCA_003219925.1 Verrucomicrobiota bacterium | reverse complement strand
TCTTTTCAACGTCGATGCAATTGCGGCGGAGATGAAGACGATCATGATCGTCGGCCCGCAATACGATTTTTCCGACCGCGAGATGCAATTATTACGCGATTTTTGGAACAAACAGGGCCGCATTTTGCTACTGCTCGATCCGTCTGCCAAAACGCCAAAGCTCGACGCGTTTCTGGCCGAGCTCGGGGTGCGAGTGAACGATGATCGCTTGATGGCAATGGTGCGCACCGGCATCGAAGAAATCGCGCGAGTGCGCGATGTAATTGGGCGTTTCCTGCCCGACTCTGCGATCACCAAACGGCTGGCCGACGTGCGCGCGCCATTTTTGGGTGGAACGTGTTCCCTCACACTCGACTCGCAGCGGGTGCAAGCCGGGGGCGTTCAGCTGCAGCCACTGGTGCAGGCGGAAAAAGGTTACTGGGGCGAAGTCGATTACAATTCGGACGATCCGGCTAAATTACAGTTCGAACAAAATCGGGACCACGCTGCGCCTCTGACCATCGCAGTCTCGATCGAAAAGGGCGGTAGTGGCGACGAACGGGTGCGGGTGAATTCGTCCCGCATGGTGGTAGTGAGCAATGCGCTTTTTGTTCAGGACAATGCGCTCACTCAGGATCAGCAGGCCCTCGATTTTATTTCGGGCTCCATTAACTGGCTGATGAGTCGTGAGCAAATGATCGGTATCGCGCCCAAGGTGCCGAAAACGCTTACTTTCAGCCTCGATCAAACGGCGCTGCGGAATTTACGCTGGATCGTTCTGGTATTGATGCCGCTGGTGCCGGCATTGATCGGCTCCGCGGTGTGGTGGAAGCGGCGGGCCTGATCGCGCTATGAGATTCCGAACCACCCTCATCCTCTTTGCCCTCACCGCGGCGCTTGTCGTTTTCATTAAATTTTACGAAACCAAGCGCCCGAACACCGAAGAAGCGAATCGTCGCGCTCAGAACGTGATCAATTTCGAGCGCGATAAAATCGACGGAGTTGTCATTCAAAACGGCGAGGAGCGAATCGAATTAAAACGCGCAGACAAAAAATGGCGACTGGAATCGCCGGTCAAAGATCTGGCCGATGGTAGTACCGTAGACAGTTTATTGTTCGATCTGGAAGACTGGAAAAAAGACGCAACTATCAGCGGAAAAGAAATCGAGACCGACAAGAGCCGGATGGCGGAATACGGTGTGGCCAAAGCGAAGCTTCGGCTCAAGCTCCAAGGCGCGAACGCACCGCCGGAGATTTTATTCGGTAACAACGCCGCTCTGGAAGGCAAGACCTATGTGCGGTTGGAGAATTCAAAGGATGTCTTTCTCGCCGCGCAGTCGATCAAGAACCAGATTTCAAAAAAGCCCGAGGAATTTCGGGACCGCAAATTAACCGACACGGTTGCGACACAGGTCGCACGGCTTTCACTCAAAACCGCCGCTGGCGAAATGGAACTGCAAAAACAAGCTGATCACTGGCAAATCGTGAAACCGTTGCGGGCCCGAGCCGACGATCAAAAGGTCAACGATCTGATTGCGCAGATCACGACCAGCCGAATCGCCCAATTTGTGGCCGACGATGCCGGCGATTTGCACCCCTACGGCCTGACCGAGCCCCGGGGAACGGTGACGATTTTTACCGACAACGACAAGCAGGGCCAGATTTTGCAGATAGGCGGCGTGCCCGAAAAAGAAAAGGACCAGGTTTACGTCCGATTCGCGCCGCGCAAGTTCGTTTACACCCTGCCGAACAAGATTGAAGCAATTTTGGGCACCAAACCAAACGATTTACGTGACCGGCACCTGGTGCGTTTTGATCAAAATCAGCTGGACCGCATCACCATTGATGCTCCCGGAAAAACAAAAACGGTGCTGGCCCGCAAAGATCAAAACTGGACGATCATCAATCGGAACAATCGCCCGGCCAATGCAGCAGAAGCACGCCGGTTAATGGAGTTGCTTGCCGGTGAGCAAGTAACGAATTTCGTCACCGACGTTGCATCCGATTTGCCGAAATATGGTCTCGATAAGCCGCAATTAACGGTCACCCTCAGCTCATTTGCATCGGAGAACACGGCCGAGACCCAGGCGGGTGAGCATCCTTTGGCGACGATCGCATTCGGAAAAATCGATGGTGAAAATATCTTCGCGCGTGTCGGCGAGGAACCATTCGTAGTAGCGGTTCGCCACTCCACACTCGATAATATTTTTGCCGATCCTTTGCAGTGGCAGGAACTGGCAATTTTCAAGTTCAAACCGGAACAAATCCACCGGTTGTCGCTTTTCACCGATCACGAACAAAGCTTGATCCGCGGGACGAACAATCAATGGCAATGGGTCAGTGGTAGCGGGCCGATCAACACCGTGAAGGTGCAAGCGCTGCTGAACACGCTCGCCTCGCTGCATGCCGTTCGCTGGATCGCAAATGTTCCGCCGGGAACGTTCGATAAACCATCGCTCGTCATCAGTTTTACTACTTCGCCGGATGAAAAGGCCCAACACAAGCTGACAATCGGCGGATCTTCGCCTGATGGAACATCGATGGCGCGAGCCGACGAACAGGAAGGCGCCTTTGTGATTAGTAACTCGGACTTGAGGGCGTTGCGAGCAGAGCTGGTGCAACCGCCATCACCTTCACCCTCGGCCAGTGCGTCGCCCTCAGTCGCGACCTCCCCCATGACCGCGCCAACGCCCTGAACGTCTAGCTGCCGCCGGCGGCAGAACTTCCGAAGTGCCGCTGAGACCGCGGCAGCTACACTTCCGCAGCGTAAATCGTCACGATACCGCCGGTAAGTGGCTCGGCTATGGCATTTTGAAATCCGCTGGCTTCAATCAAATCGCACATCGCACGACCGCTGGGAAAATTTTCGATAGAAGAGCCGAGATATTGGTAGGCTTCCTTTTCCCGCGTAATGAGTGCGGAAGCGAGGGGCAAGATTCGGCGCAGGTAAAATCGGTAAAGGAAACGAAGGATCGGATTTGGCGGCCGAGAAAAATCGAGCACGAGCAGATGACCGGCGGAGGTCAGAACACGACGTATTTCGCGCAGCGCCGCCGCCCAATCGCGCACGTTTCGCAGGCCAAACGCGACGGTTATGGCGTCGAACGATTGTTCCGCTAACGGTAATTGGGCAGCATCGGCGGCAATAAGCTGGCGAACTCCCTTGCTGCGCGCGAGTGTGAGCATGGCACTGGAAAAATCTAGACCGACTATTTGGGCACGAGGGATTTTGTCTTGAAGGGCGAGCGCGAGATCGCCGCTGCCCGTGGCGAGGTCGAGCACACAAGCCGGATTCCATTTCGCGACAATCTCGGCTGCCCGTCTGCGCCAGAAGAAATCCCGGCCAAAGCTCAAAAGGTGGTTCGCGAGGTCGTATCGTCTCGCGACGCGATCAAACATTTCCCGTACAACTTCGGGATCACGTGCACGGGCGTTTTCCTCAGGCGAGCTCAACCACCGGCGTTCGCTCGGAAACCGCCATTGTGCAAGTAACGCCGCGCTCGTGGACAGGCGCCGGGCTTTTCACCCTTCGGCGAGAAACCGCGAGCAGGATGATCAGAAATCCAACTGGAGCGACATGCAGTAACAGCCGGCTAATCGAAAGACCTACATGCTCGAGGTAGTTGGGCCAGCTACTGAAGACATAAATCAACAGATACAGCACGATGGGAACGAACAGAGCATTTAGCAATACCGGTGTACCTGGATTGCGCATTTGACCCAGCAAGTATGCCACGCCAACCGCGACCACAAACCAAAACAAACTCCAGATAGGAAGATTATGGAATTCGGCCAAAAGTGCAGAAAAAAGTGGAAGGATACGGTCGAGATGACTGCTAAAGGTCTCCAAATTCATCGGCAGAAAATCGGCGGCGGCCTGTGGCGCGTGCATGGCCGATAGATAAAGGCGCCAGCCGCAAATGATCAGAAGCCCTGGGAACAATGCCAAAAAATGCCGAGACGATCTTTTCGTCCGTAAAATGACGAATACTCCGCAAGCTGCCGCGACGATCCATAGAATGAGGCCATCACGTTTTACCCACGGCAGCAGGGCGAGACATGCGGCGTAAAGGCGGAAAAAGGCATCGTTCTTTGGTTCGGTGGCGCAGAAAAGGCACCCGATCGTTGCCAGATAAAAGATACTCAGCGGAAAATCTGCGTAACCAGCGATTGCACTCCCGACTTCAACCGTAATCTGTGGGACAAAAAACAGAAAGGCCGCCATGAGCAGCCCGTTCCATGTTTTTCCGGTGAAACGCTTGCCCAATGCGACGACCAAAAATGTTCCGATAACATAGAAAATTGGAAAGATGGTTTTCGCCCAGAATTGGTCGGCTTCACCGAGCCAAAGATAAAGCCACAACTCGGTGAACGGAATGGCCAGCGGATATTCCGGATGACTGAAGGCGCGACCGCTGTCGCTAAAATAGGTTGCGGGAATAACGCCGCCGTTGGCAAAGGCGTAGTGAGCTTTGATTTCCCAGTTGAGCAACCCGTCCCAACCAAGGGTATGAACGAATGAAAGATAAAAGACGATCGCAATTTCCAGAAAAACAATTATCCCGAGAAAAATTTCGAAGAGGTTCGGCTTACGCCGAAGCGGTCGCGGCACCATTCGTCTCCAGCCAACGAGTCCCAGGGAAAGGCAAATGATGCTAACGAGACCGGGCAGCAATATGCCATGGACAAAAAGACCAAAAATCCACAGAAGCAGTGAAACCGCCCCAGTTCCAAGGAGCCAGGAGAAAGCGATTTGCTCCGTAAGACTAAGTTGTGTCTCCTTCCGAGCGAGCAAGGTTAGGAAACCATAGCCGGCGCCGAGAAGGGTCCCGAATGCGCCGAGCAAAGCGAGCGCACTCATCGACGCACTTTTTTTTCCGACGTCGAGACTACTTCCAGCCCGGAGCCGATTACTTTCCCGGCAGGCAACCAATTGGGACGGTTAACGCGACAAAAAACCACCGCTGCCAGCTCGTCGGGGTTCATCTTCGAGAGTTCGTTGTCCGGATGCGTTCCACTGATTTCGAATAAACGGACAAGATGCGGCGAAGCGAGGTATGCAGTCGTCATTCCCAATCCAGAACTAAACGCGTCGTCCTTGCGGGTGAAGATGATGATGCGCTTGGACGCGGTCATCGATTGAAAGATCGAGATCAGGTCCTTCGATGCGCCCGATGCGCCGGTGGCAAATTTAAGGTAGCTATCGCAAGTATGGAGCGGGCCCGTAGGACGAAGCGGATACTGGGTCACGCCGGAGTAAATTTTGGGGATACTCATCCCAAGTGACGCGACGGCCAACCCGCCCCAAAGCAATACGTGCGCAATGCGCCCGTAGGAAAAGCGGACCGTCATCAGGAATGCTTCAGGCGCGGTCCCAATTCAACAGTCTCGGTCGGTTCGCTCGGCGAATTCTCGTTAGAGAAAACGGCGCTACCACCGCGAACAAAGAAGTTGTATTTGATGATGGCGTAGAAGGCGCGGATTCCATCGCGCCAGGTAATTTTTTTTCCTTCTTCGTAGGTACGGCCGTCGTAAGAGATACCGACTTCGTAAATCCGACAGCGGGCGCGGGCTACTTTGGCCGTGATTTCGGGTTCGAATCCGAAGCGATCTTCGCGCAGATCAATGGCCCTGATGACGGAAGCGCGAAATGCCTTGTAGCAAGTTTCCATGTCAGTGAGATTGATGTTTGTGCACATGTTTGAGAGCAAAGTGAGCAGTTTGTTGCCGATCATGTGCCAGAAATAAACTACACGATGTGGGCCGGCGCCCATAAAACGCGAACCGAAAACGACATCTGCTTTGCCGCTTAAGATCGGCTCGAGCAAGCGAGGGTATTCCTGCGGATTATATTCGAGGTCGGCGTCCTGGACGAGAATGATATCACCGGTAGCGGCTGCGAAGCCACTGCGCAAGGCCGCGCCCTTGCCACGATTAACACCGTGGTAAATGACACGATCGGCAATTGGCTCGATATTGCGTTTCAAGATCGTGCGGCTGCCGTCAGTCGAACCATCATCTACGACGATGATCTCGATGTCCCGGAGAGGTGCGGTCCGGACCGCGGACACGATTTCGGCAATAGTATCGCGTTCGTTATAACAGGGGATAACGACGGAGATTTTCATCGGACCCCTTCTCACAGAGCAAGAATCCCGCCGAGCGGGTGCGCCAGCGGCGAAATGATGGGACCGACCCGATCCACTTTGAGCTGTACGTTCACGAAATATTTAAGTCTTTTTGGCATGTCCAATGTCCCACAAGCTGTTTTAACGCATTCACGATTCGGTTAAAGATTAAAGTTCGCCGGACGCGGGTGTCGCACCCCGCCCAGATTCTGTTGAAGCGCGGGATGGGAAACTATTGGACTTTGGTCGCATCGTCTTTGCTGCATGTCTGGTCTAGGATCAGCAATGCTCACGAGAGGACTCGAACCTCCACGGGTTGCCCCATACGGTCCTGAGCCGTACGCGTCTGCCAGTTCCGCCACGTGAGCTCGAAAAATTGGCGGAGGGAAGCTGACTTATCCGCGCAGCCTGCGCAACCGCAATCAACCGCGTCGTTTCTTGCGGGCCCGGTTTTCGA
>QHQU01000224.1 GCA_003219925.1 Verrucomicrobiota bacterium | reverse complement strand
ATCGAAGCATCGATCACCGCCTTGGCCTTCGTCATCGCCTCCTGATGGATCGTCTGTAGCTGCGGTTTCGCCTGATCCACGATCGGCTGCACCTTGGCCTTTTGCGCATCCGTCAGGTTAAGCGTTGAACTCATTTCCTCGAGTGGATTCATATGCCCGCCACCATGCGGCCCGCCCGGAGGCTGCGCCTGCGCAGAACTAAAAGCGCCGAGCGCGATTGCTGC
>QHQU01000223.1 GCA_003219925.1 Verrucomicrobiota bacterium | reverse complement strand
TTTATAATTTTTGCGGCGCATGTTTGCGCCTTTGATGACCATTGACCGCGAACCCCATTCTCCGGTTACAAAAAAATCGTCATTTCGAGCGAAAGGTCAGGGATTCAGTGGCGAAACTTTCGCATGAAGGGATCCATCGACTCCGAGCCGGAGTGGCGCCTTCGCTTGGGATAATACTTTTTGTAACCGATGCGGCTTGATTCCGGTCACTGTCTTTGGTGTGGATACCTTTCTCTACGCATGGATGACAATGAGCACGCTCACACATTGGTCGACCGCGCACGGGACGGTGATGACGACGCTGCCCGCGAACTCATCCGACAATTGTACCCGATGGTGGCAAAGATTGTGCGCGGCTATCGTCCGCGCCGTGCGGCCGAAGAGGATTTAACGCAAATGATTTTCATAAAAGTTTTCCAAAACCTGACGCAATATTCCGGCAAGGTGCCAATTTCGCACTGGGTTTCGCGCATCGCGGTCAATACCTGCCGCAATCAGTTGATGGCGGAAAAAGCGCGGCCGGAATTGCGTCACGCCGATCTGAGCGAAGAGCAGGCAGCCATGCTGGAAAATCTCGCCGCTTCGGATGAGGCCCTTTCCCCCGATCGTAAACTCGCCGCGCGTGATCTGGTGGAAAAGTTGCTCGCTATGTTAAAACCGGTGGAGCGCCTGGTTATCGATATGCTTTATCTCCAAGAACGTAGCGTGGCCGAAATACAAAAGGTTACTGGTTGGACCGCTGCCGCCATTAAAATAAGAGCCTTTCGCGCGCGCCAGAAGTTGCGCAGACAAATCGGAGGCTTGCTGTGAAGAATCGCGACGAAATCTTAGATCGCTTGTTTCGCGCGGTCATAGCTCCCGTGCCACCGAAGGAAATGGCGTTCGGTTTCGACACTCGCGTTCTTGCGCTGGTCCGTGCGTCTTCGCCCAACGGATGGGCCATCATCGCGCTTCTCGCTCAGCGCGCTGCCATGATCGCGCTGGCAGTCATCGCACTGGCATCAGTGGGAGTTTATCGCGCCTCAACTTCTAACGACGATCTGCCCGCGGAATATGCGATGGCAGACAACGCCATCCAAAGCAGTCTCGGCGAATGAACAATTCTTTGCGCTGGAAATTAATTCTCGCTTTCGTGTTGGTGTTTCTCGCCGGCGCCGCCTGCGGATTTTTCGGGGCCCTCCATGTGCACCACTTTTTCGCGCGAATGGATTCGGGGGCGATGGCGCAACATCTGAAACATCGTTTGAGCGCGGAATTAAAGCTCACGCCTGAGCAGATGCAGAGAATCTCACCTATTATCGATCGCGCCGCTTCTGAGTTGAAAACGAAACGCGAACAAACCATGCGCGATGTTCACGAGATTTTTAAACAAGCGCATCGCGAAATGCAGCCATTTCTCACCCCGGAACAGCGCACTAGACTTCAGGAACTGGAGAAGCGGCATCGTCACCTTTTGCACCGGCACGGTTTGATGGCCCCCGGTCCACCACCGTCGCCAGAGGACTAAATCCGGGCCGCAGATTTGTCCCTAATACCAGATAACGTCAAAAATCTGTCTTGGATTTGCCGCGATAAATTTTACGTATATAACAAAGCAAGTAAGCTAACCTATTCTTCCCCTTCGAAATAATCGGTCTCATTTCCATTCACGATCACCTCATCGTTACCTTCTTTCATCACCGCAAACTTCCCGCTGTCGGGATAATAACAGGAATCTCCCCGCGGATTGTCCGCGATAATGTAATACACAAAGTCCTCTTCGCCTGCGTTGGCTAACTGATGCGCTTCGCCGGGGCCAAAAAAAAATGCGTCGCCCTCGGTCACAATTGTCGATCCATCTTTATCGCGAATACTCCCCTGTCCCGATATCACCAGATAAAGCTCCGACTCCGCCGAATGCGAATGATAAGGACAAAGCGTCTTTCCTTTTGGAATTCGCACCAGAGCCAAATCAAACGGATGTCTCTTCCGCAAATCGAGGGATTCCGGATCCCGCCCGAGCACGATTGATATCTCTTTCATTCTGCGGCCAAACTTTCCTTTCGGCGACTGCCGCACCCGCTCTTCAATGTCTTTCAAATTCACTTTGCGCATAAAATCATTATCAGTGTGTTACAGTTTCCATTTCTTCGGCAGCTTTTGTTTTAACTCTTCGACCGGCGCGAAGAGATCGCCCATTTTTTCCACGCGCGATAACGTTTTGTCAGACCGAAATTTCAGCGAATCAGCTTTTTTCTTTTTCAGGCAGTTCGCGACATCGTCCCAAGTGACTGGAGTGGAGACAGTCGGCTCTTCCTTGGCGCGCAAACTGTAAACGCAGATTGTTGTTTTGTGTTCGTCGTTCTGGCTCCAATCGACAAATACTTTTCCCTTCCGCAGCGCTTTCGACATGTTGGAGGTAACGAGATTGCCATGTTCGCCTTCCAAATGTTGGGCGAGAGCGCGCGACAAATCTTTAGTCTGATCAAAAGTGGCCGACGTATTCAGCGGCACGTACACTTGCAGACCCTTCGAGCCGCTCGTTTTGGCAAACGCTTTCAATTTCATTTTGGTTAATAAATTGCGCAGCCAAAGCCCGACTTGACAGCATTGCACAATGTCGGCCGGCGCACCGGGATCGAGATCGAAAACCATCATGGTAGGCCGCGCTACATCCTTTTTCTTCGCTAACGAGGTGTGTAACTCGAGATCGGCGAGATTGGCCGCCCAGACCAGCGTCGGCAAGTCCTGCGCCAGACAGTAGTGCATGATTCGGTTATTGCCTTCACTCCAAACCTTCGCTGTCTGCACCCATTTTGGCCGATGCGATGGACAATTTTTTTCATAAAAAAATTCGGCATCCACTCCGTTGGGATAACGCTTCATCGTCAGAGGTCGATCGCGAAGATGCGGCAGCAGGACTGGCGCGATCCGGATGTAGTAATCGATCACCTGGCCTTTGGTGAAACCGACTTTCGGGTAAAGAACCTTGTTCAAGTTCGAAACCGCGAGCTTTTTTCCTTCAACGACGAGTTCAGCTTTCTCTGGCATACAATTCTAAGCTGCCGCCATCCCGGACTTCTTCACGCAAAAAATCGCTCCGGCGTCAGCAGGGGTTGCGGTTTACAAATGCGGGCTACGCAATGTTCCCAGGTTTCATGCCCACTTAGAATTTCGATTTCCACCCGTAAGAAAAAGATGGGAACTTCTGTCTTTGCCAGCAAGGGAAACCGGACCGCGTCTTTCTCAGTTGTCACCACCATTTCCAGGTCACGGCGGATACATCGATTGATGAAGCTTCGCAGTTCCGCGTCAGTGTAACGATGGTGATCAATGTAACGCTTGGCGATTTCGATTTTGGCGCCCAGTTTACGCAAGCCGTCTTCGAAGCTGTCGGGCACGGCGATCGCGCAAATGGACCCGACGAAGGCGCCGCGCAATTTCTCCAGCGGCGCAATCTCGCCGGTCACGACATTTTGGAGATGCAAGGGCTTGTGCGCGCACTCGATAATCTCTGCAGTGCGATTATAACGTCGGATTCGCTTGATCAATTGCTCGTTCGATTCGCCGGTGCTTTTGGTGATAAAGATATAACTGGCGCGCCGTAAATTACGCGGCGGTTCACGCAAGGTTCCGCGCGGCAGCAGAAATTCGTTCCCAAAAGGCGCCTGCCGATCGATCAGCACGATATCGAGCCGATGTTTGAGATGAAGATATTGCAGACCGTCGTCGAGCAGCAAGGTGTCGGCATTCATTTTTTCGATCGCGAATAACCCGCTCTTCACCCGATCCTTGTCCACCAGGACGGCAACACTCTTCAAGTTGTGTGCCAGCATATAGGGCTCGTCGCCCGCGGTAAGAGAATCAAGCAGCAGCGATTTTCCGTCGGAGACGACGCGTGGCGGATCGGGATTGTCGCCGCGTAATTTCGCCAACAAACCCCGTTTGCTCGGTCGCGGCACGCTTTTGTAACCACGGCTGAGAATGGCCACGTGGCGTCCTCCTTTTTGCAAAGCGCGGGCAAATTTTTCGACAATCGGAGTTTTCCCCGTGCCGCCGACGGTGAGGTTACCGATGCTGATGACGAGACAGCCGAGGGCGCGTTCCCGGAAAATACGCTTGCGATAAAGAAACAATCGAAACTGCACCAGCCGCTCGTAAATGAGCGACAGCAAATAAAGAAATGAACGCAAAAGGGCCGCACGAGCTCCACCGCGCCGTTCGAGAATTACGTCGATCGCAAATTGCTCCAGGTTTTCCAGAGAACGGCCCATTAGATTTTTAATTTCAGATTACAGATCGCGGATTTCAGAACTTGGACGCCTTGATTGTCGGCCCAGGTAACGATGATGCCTGCATCTTTCTGACGCGACGCGCGCATCATGGCGCCGGCGATTTTTCTGGGATTGCGCAGGGTAATAGCACAAATGGCGGAACCCGACCCGCTTAAAAAGGCGCCAAGTGCGCCTTTCCTTTCTGCTGAGCGAATCGTGTCCTCAAGAAACGGGACTAATCTTTTCCGAAACGGTTGATGCAGATAATCTACAAAACAGCCACGTAGTCTTTCGTAATCCTGCGTCGCGAACGCGGCTGTGATGGCCGATGCATTTGCGACGTTTCGGACCGCGCCCGTCCGTGCAATCTTGGGAGGCAATAGTCGACGAGCTTCGTTGGTAGCGATTTCGAAATTTGGAATGAGCAGAACGAAGCGAAGCTGCGGAGAAACATTGAAATGCTGGATCTCCAGGCCGCGGGCGAGGGTGAATCCGCCAAAGCTCGCGGGTGCGCTATTGTCCGCATGGCCTTCCAATTCGGCACAAAGCGTGAACAAATCGTGCCGGGTGAGATTTGTCCGCGCAATTTGGTTCAAGGCATGAAGCACGCCGAGTCGCACGGTTACACTGCTGCCAAGGCCCCGAGCAATTGGAATATCGCCTCTAATATCGCAGGAAAACTCAAAGGCCTTGCATTGTGTGGTTGCGAAAAATTTTCTTGCTGCATCTCGAACCATTCCGCTGACTGCGCCGCCTTTTCCTCGGCTGACCGTTATCTTATTATAAAGAGAAAGGGCCACCCCAAGACAATCGAAGCCGGGCCCGAGATTCGAAGTGCTGGCGGGAACGCGCACCGTGACTTGCTGCACTCGCCGAGCTTATCGTGCGCGTCGAACGCGGCAAGACAGGCGATAATGCGCGATTAAATTATAACAAAACGTGAAATCGACCTGGATCGACCGCGAATTGATGAGCGGTTTGGAAGCGGAGGGAACGGATGCCTATCGTCTTTCGACGATCACGGATGGCTGGGTGGAGCGATTCGGGCACGATGTTCTGATTTCCTTTAAGAACCAGGCGGCACGGGAGCGGTTGACCACAGAATATTTTCTGTGGGCGGAAGCAATGGGCTTCAATACGCAACGAATGTTTGAGCGTCTTTTGCCGAAGCGCAATGAAGAGCGTAAAGCGCCAAAACTAATTCTGGGTGATTCCAATACCGGCTCACGCAGCGTTGTAATGGAGCGCGGTCTGCGATTCGAAATCGATTTTAGCGGCGGCTATTCCGTGGGACTGTTTATCGATCAACGCGAAAATCGGAGCTTTATTCGCACGTGTGCACCGAAGCGAATGCTTAATTGCTTCGCTTACACCTGCTCATTTTCGGTGGCGGCGGCAATAGCTGGCGGGAACACGGTGAGCGTCGACTTGTCCCAGAAATCTCTCGAACGCGGGCGCGCAAACTTTGTGCTCAATAACTTGCCGGCAACGGGACACCATTTTATTGCCGACGACGTTTTTGAGGTTTTCCCGCGACTATCGCGCAAAGGCGAAAAGTTCGATTTAATTGTGCTTGATCCGCCAACATTTTCGCGTTCACACCGCGGAAAAACTTTCCAGATCGAATCGGATTTCGAGGGCTTGGTCATGGCGGCGTTGGAGGTAGCTGATCGCGATTGCCGGATCCTGCTTTCGACCAACTGTGCCGCGCTCGACGGACGCGCCTTGGAAGTTATGGCGCGGTATTGCTTGAAAACATCGCGTCGAGCGGGCAGCTTTCATGCTGAACCCCGGCCGGTTGAGTTTCCTCCCAACAGCGGCGCCAGCACGACGTGGCTGACGTTGCGCTAGCGGGATAAGAACACGCAAAGCGGCCCTGGCAACCGAAACAAAGTTATGGACGAAAACACTGACATTGCATTGCGCGGCGTGCGCTACGCCCAGGACCAATTTTCCGAAGTGGTAACCCAGGCGGAAGAATTCGTGCGTGAAAAGCCGGGACAGTCGCTTCTCATCGCTCTTCTTGCTGGATTTATC
>QHQU01000222.1 GCA_003219925.1 Verrucomicrobiota bacterium | reverse complement strand
GAATGCTTGATATTATCTCTCCAGTCGCGACCGAGGCTACTGCTACCTTTAAGCAACTGGAATTGACGGCGGAAAACCTTAGCCACATCACCGATGAAAACTCGGAACTCAATCTTGCTCTTACTCAGTTCAAAACTTTCGGCGAACATCTTAACCAATTGACCGGTCCGGAGGGCGCGCTTTCCATTTCACTTACGAACTTGAAGCAACTTACCGGCGATCTGACCAAGAACGATAACATCGCGGTAACCTTGCAGAACTTCCGTACTTCTTCGGAAAAGTTGAAGTCAACCCTGACTTCGCTTGGACCGTCCCTTCAGGCGAGCGGAGAGAATGTAAAGGAAGCCACTGCGACTTTGAAATCGGAACCATGGCGCCTGATCTGGCCAAGCACTAAAAAGTATCCGGAGAATGCACAACCGGGAACTCCGGCTGGACGAAATATTAGAGCTGCTAAAGGAGCCCGATCTCCACGGCCTAGTCCAACACCTGCTCGCCGAGCTTCGCGCTAGCCTAAAGTAAGGTTAAAAATAGTTGCGAAATTAGTTTGCACATAACTGGCGGACTGCTAGGAAAGTCGTCATGGACTTATCACTTAGGCAGTTGGAACAAGCGGTTTCCTTACGCCGCCAGATCGATGCTCTCGAGCGGCGGTTCGCAGGGTTAGTTGGCGGCGGGCGCGCTACTACCAGCGCGGGCGTGAAAACCGGAGGTGGCGGTAGGCAACGAAGACGGCGAACTATGTCCGCGGCCACGCGAGCTAAAATCGCAGCGGCTGCACGCGCCCGTTGGGCTCGAGTCAGAGGTGGACGTAAGGCCGGAGGCGGGGGCAAAAAGTCACGTCGGCGCGGTCGCATGTCTGCCGCGGCCCGGAAGAAACTTAGCGATATGATGAAGGCACGTTGGGCAGCACGCCGGCGATCGGGAAAGTGACCATCGATAATTAATTCGAAAAGACCGCGTAGCTTCCTACGCGGTCTTTTTATTTAGACCGGGTCCGGCGGCCTGATGGCGAAGGAAATTGAGGACAGTTCTTTCATTCTCATCGAAGTCGTGAGCTTCTTCAGCCAGGTCAGCTTTAGTTCGTAGTCCTTCAATTAGGTGGCCGCTGAGGTACGATTCCAAAACCACCGGATGAACATAACATTTCCGGCAGATCGTCGGTGTGTTGCCAAGTAGTTTTGCCGCCGCCGCAATTGCGTTTTTGACGCTCATCGTTGCCTCCTTCTTCGACTCGAATTCCCCCTGCGCGTTCAGTGCCATCGCGGTCAGAACCGTGCCAGCCCAGGTCCGGAAATCCTTGGCCGTGAAATCTTCGCCGGTAATTTCCCGCAGATAATCATTCACATCCTGGGAGGTGACTTCGCAAAGTTTACCGTCGTCGTCGAGATACTGAAAGAGCTGTTGTCCCGGCAGATCCTGTAACTTCCGCACAATTTTCGCGATCCTGCGATCGCTTATATCTACTTCATGTTGAATTCCGCTCTTGCCGCGGAATCGGAAGCGCAACTTCATTCCCCGCACTTGCACGTGGTGATCTTTCATCGTCGTCAGACCGACCGACTTGTTTTGCCTGGCATACTCTTCGTTGCCGACGCGAATGAAGGTGCTTTGCAGCAACTGAACTACCGTCGCCAAGACCTTCTCCCGTTTGAGCGTCGGTAACTTTAGGTCAGCCTCGAGCCGCCGCCGAATTTTTGGCAGGGCCGCAGCAAAGACTAAAATGCGATCGTATTTGTTCTCATCGCGAATGGAACGCCAACGTTCATGATATCGATATTGTTTTCGTCCGCGGTCGTCGCGTCCGGTTGCTTGAATATGACCAGTGGAAAGAGGACAAATCCAAACCTGGCGATAAGCAGGTGGTATGGCGAGGCGCCGGATTCGAAGCAAGCGCGTTTCATCGCGAATCAACTTCCCCGCCGTATCGAAGTACTGAAATGATTTGCCCTTGCCTTTTCGAGTGTAACCAGGTTGCTCGTCGCTGACATAACGAAGCCCGGCTTCCTCCGCGACTTCCACCGGATCAATGGTTATCTGCGCCAGCTTACCGTTACCTTGTTTGGTCTTCTGAGCCTGGACCGCCACGCATGTAATACGAATGCCGCCGGGGAAAAGGGCGCACCCATAAATCCTGAAACGGCTTTCTTGAGTGTGCGCTTTAACTTCCACCCGCCCCCGGCCTAAGGGCATAAGTGAACGCGAATGTAAAACTCAGTCAGCCCACACACACGAGGAGCTGCGGTTCAGTCCCGCCAATTAACTGACCGAAATGTCCGTGCTCCCGAAACTAACCCGCGCCGTAACTCTTAGTAAACTTTTTGCGCGACTCCCCTTCCGGACCGGCCGTGGGAGATTCTGGCGTAACCGGTTCCTCAGGGGGCGCGCTCTCGGGAGCTTTTTTTTCAGCGGGAGCAGCCGAAGAGGCTCCGCGCGAAACTTCAACATACGCGAGCTGCAAATTCGAAAGCGTGTTCCGCAGCACCGCGGATTCTTCGTTGCTTAAGTTACCGCGCGTTTTTTCCTGAATCATCGCCAATTGATCGATAAACATTTTCGCAACCTCGAGGTTTACTTCGCCCTTTCCGGTCTGCGGATTTGGAATTTGGCCAAGAAAAAGAGCAGCGTTTTGCGCCTGCATCATGACAAACTCGATGAATCGCTGCGCCAATTCCCCGGTATTCGTGCTGGTTTGAACCTCGGCCATGCTACTTGGATTTCGATTCTGCGGGCTTTTCTGGCGGTCGGACAATTGCCAGCACGTAGGCTTGCTTCCCAAAATACTTCGCCGCTACCCGCTTGATGTCGTCGAGTGTCACAGCATTCACTTTGGCTTCCAGTTCCCGATAGTGATTAAAGCCGAGTCCATAAAGTTCGTCGAGCCCAGTCATATAAGCAAACACGTCGTTACTCTGGTTTTGGATTTGTTGCTGACCGATTAGCTTTTTCCTCGCCCGCGCCAGCTCGGCCGCAGTCAAACCCTCGCTGGAGAGTTTGTGAATCTCATCCAAAAAAGCCTGCTTAACAGGCTCTATTTTCTCCGGATCAGTGCCGAGATAAAACGCGAAAAAGCCCGGGACCAGGGCCTGGACTTGGGCGGCACCGACATAATAGGCGAGACCCATTTGCTCGCGTATACGAATGAACAGACGCGAGCCCAGATCGCTGCTCGCTTCATCGATTAGTTCGAGCGCATAACGATCGGGGTTAAAGAGATCGGCGCCACGGAAACCGGCGATCAAAACCGCTTGCGCCTTTTCGTGTTCTGTCTCCACAATTTTCGTTTTCGTTAGTTGCGGCGAGGGTGGCGGATTACGTAAAGCGAGCTCACCCGAAGGTAACGCGCCCAGCTTTTGCTCAAATAAATCTCTTACTTCGGTTGCTTTTACGTCTCCAAATACGGCGATAACACCGTTCTGCGCCACGACGTAACGGTCGCGAAAAGCGAGGAGATCTTTTGAATTCAGACCCGAAACCGATTTCGGCGTTCCCTCTGGCCGCAGTCCCAGCGGATGTCCCGGAAAAAGAGCGCGCTTAACAAGATTCCGCGCCACCGAAGTCGGCTTTTCGTCCTCATCTTTGATCTTGGCCAATTGGATCTCTTTTTCGCGCTCGACCGCTTTCGCGGGCATGGTCGCATTTAGTAATACATCGGCCAAAATGTCGGTGCCGAGCGCGAGATCCGGTTGAGTAACATCGAGGTTGACGGCGAAACTGTTGTTGCCTGCCTGGGACGTGATTTCGCCTCCGACTGCTTCCAGTTGATCGGCAATCTGCTCGGCCGATCGCGTCTTCGTTCCCTTCAACAGCGTCTTGGCCGCTAGCCGGGTGATTCCATTGTTCGCTTCCGTCTCACACAATAATCCGCATCGAAATATCGCCGACATCGCAATCAACGGCAGGCGCGCATCCTCCCGCACCAGAATGCGCAGTCCGTTAGACAACTCGAACTTTTGTATCTCACCGGTCGCGGCAGCCGCAGCGACGTCACTCGTCGAGGTTAACGACCCTTTCGGATTCAGAGAAACGATGGTCAGATTTTCTTCGCTCAGGCATTGAATCGCGACTCGCTTGATGTCATCGAGCGTGATCTTTTGAACCTTTTCGAGGTATTCACGGCCAAAGTTTAGATTGCGAGTGAGAAACCAATTTGTTCCGAGATCGGTCGCCTGGCCGCGCATGGTCCGGAGAGAAGCCAGCTCCTGAGATAGCGCGATTTTTTTCCCCTTGGCCAGTTCTTCAGCCGTCACGCCGTTGTGCCGGATATCTTCAATGATCTGCAGGATCAGGCTCTGGGCCGCGCTCCGATTTTTTGGATCCAGGACCGCATCAACACCGAGAAGTCCGGGGTCACCTGGAGTATAGGAAAATGCGGAAATGGCAAAGGCCAGCCCCAATTCCTCGCGCACCTTGCGATAAAGTCGCGAGCTGTGGCCTTCACCGAGAATTACCGACAAAAGATCGAGCGCTGGAACATCGGGGTGGCTGATTTCTGGAACGTGCCAGGCCATCGCGAAATGAGTCAATTCAGTGGCAAATTCCTGGTGCACTTCGCGTAGTCCAAGTTGGGGCGGCTCGGGTGGGATATAGATTGGGGCCAGAGATTTTGCCGGCTGATCCTTGAACGAATTTTCCAGCTTTTCCCGCACTTCCGCGGCCACAACGTCGCCCACCACGATAAAAGTGAGATTGTTCGGGACGTAGCGCGTCTTGTAATATTCCATCACCTGCTCCTGGGTGAGGTTATTGTAGATATCGATTAACCCGATTACCGGCAGTCGATAGGGATGTCGCTGATACGCGGTTGCGAAAAGCAGGTGCGTTATCGTGCGATCGGGATCGTCCATCCCCATCGCGAACTCGCGCCGGATGACCTCCTGTTCCTTGGCGTACTCCTGTGCGGGCAAAGTCGAGTTCATCATCGCGTCCGCCAAAATATCGAGCGCAGTCAGCGCGCCATCCTTCGGCACATCGATCCAGAAAACAGTGCGATCGAATGAAGTATAGGCGTTGATGTAACCGCCGACGTCCTGGATTTTTTGCGCGATCTCATTAGTCGATCGGGTCTTGGTTCCTTTGAAGAGCATGTGCTCGAGGATATGAGAAAGGCCCGCCCCAAGATGTTTATCCTCGGTCGTGCTGCCGGTCGCGCACCACGCCTGCACACTGGCCACTGGCGCGCTGCGATCTTCCTGCACGATTAGGGTCAGGCCATTCGCGAGCGTCCACCTTTGCGCGGTGTTTGGCGGAAAACTGATTGCCGGCGACGCCATCGTCGCGGCACCTTTGAGGTTTGCGCGGTTAAGCATGAAAGAAAACTCCGCCTCGCAGCAATGGCCGCTCAACTGGCCTTTGGGGCGGGCAGACCTAGTGACAATTTCTTGCCGGTAACGGCAGGCTCGGGCTGAAACGGTTTCACAAACGCATCGCGGAAATCATAAACCGCTTTGAAATCATCCATCGAATCTTCATCGGTCTTTCCGAAAATGCCTGCCCCGATGAGATTAAAGACCATGTGCCCAATATCCTCGCAGCAAGCGACGCCCCAGTGAGAAAGAACACTCAATGCCATCGGGCCAAATTCCTTGAGCGCGTACTGGCGGACCCCTTCGAGTAGTTCCGGCCCGGCGACATGCCGAATCGCCGCACCTTTGAGCTTCTTCTGTTGTTTGGTCGTAAAATCGAGCGCGTCTCGCAGAAAAATATACGCCTC
>QHQU01000221.1 GCA_003219925.1 Verrucomicrobiota bacterium | reverse complement strand
CCCTGCGGAAAGAAGTGCTGAGGCGATTGGTCCCGCCTTCGGGCGACATCATTCGGTTTTCGGGAGCGCTTGGGACTGAAGCAGAAACACTGCTCCCGGAAATTAGACGGCGTGGCCTGGAGGGTCTTCTCGGCAAGCAACGCGATTCCGTTTACGAACCCGGCCGCCGCAGCGGGGCTTGGATCAAATTGAAATGCCTGAACGAGCAGGAATTTGTCATCGGCGGCTACACTCCACCGGCAGGCGCGCGCAAACATTTCGGCGCCTTGCTGGTCGGTTATTATGATAAGGACCGATTGCTTTTTGCCGGTAAAGTCGGCACCGGTTTCGACACGAAATTACTCAGCACTCTGCACAAAAAAATGCGCGCGGAGGAACGCGGCACTTGTCCTTTTGCCGACCTGCCCTCCAAACAAAATGGCGAATGGGTACAGGGAATCACACCCGGCGAAATGCGCAAATATACCTGGGTAAACCCAAAATTCGTTTGCCAGGTCAAGTTCGCCGAATGGACGCGTGATGGAAAGTTGCGGCAGCCGGTTTTTCTGGGATTGCGTCAAGACAAAGATCCGCGCGAGGTGATTAGAGAAACGTAGCCGCAGGTCTTTCACATCGCTATCCGGCTCGACGGAGTCTCGCCCTACCGATGACTCATTCGGCGATTTTTCGGCAGGGCGACGCCTCTGCCGAGTCGCGTTCAGTCCACCAAATTAGCAAGGATTGTAAGATTTGGACCTGAGCACCCGAATATTTGCGACACGATGGCGCGTGTCCCTCCACAAAGTTACTGTCAGCGCTACATCGCCCGCGTGGTTACGACCAATTTGTCACCTTGCAGCGACGCCATTTTGATGTGCCGCCAAAGATTGTTGGCGTCGGGGTGCTTGGCCGATTCCCGATGAAAGCTTTCGTTGAAACTGCGATTGAATGATTGCATAAAGTCGCTGGTTAGGATTGCCCTTGGAAATTGATAGCCGTTCGCTTCAGCTGAACGGATGTCGAAGTTAAAATTGTCATCCACGTAGCTGAACCCAAACTCGATATTCCCGTTAAACCAGCGGCCCTTAAGTCGCTTCCAATGCATCGAATCGAGCGGTGCGCTTACATCGAGCGACGCAATAGAGTTGGAAATTGCTACTCGCATGTGGCCGCGTGCTCCGCGGAACTCTGGTTCATTTGCAATCAGAGCGTTGATCTCATCGGCGTTGAACTCAATTGTAGCTTCCTGATGGTTCCTCGCCGCGCTACGAAGCGTATCCAATTTCGCTTTCGCCACTTGTCGTTCCGCCGGCGTTGCCTGCCGGACCTCGATCTGGACAGGCTGGGTTGAGGTGAAGACGCTGAGGGCGCGGTTTACGACGAAGAAGGTGCCGCCTACAAAAACGGCCACCAGAACAAAGCCTGCGATAATCAGACTCAGGCAGCCTTTGGCGAAACATCCCATTCCGCCCGGCGCGGGTCCTGGCGTTTGCATGATGGGAGGCGCTTCCATCGGCGGCGACAACTAGCGCGGCAAGACGAGCTTTGAAAGAAATTTCTTGCGCGAGAAGGACGTTGTCGTGTCGGCCCTGCCCTCGTAGATTGAAACGATGAAAGCCAAAGTGGTGGTGATGCCAAAAGCCGCCGTGCTCGATCCACAAGGCGCGGCCGTGCGGGAAGCGATGCAGCATCTCGGGATGGGTGAAGTGAAAAATGTCCGGATTGGCAAATACCTGGAGATTGACCTCGAGCGCGACGGCGCCGACGTCGAGGCGCGCTTGCACCAACTTTGTCGCGATTTGCTTTCGAATCCGGTGATTGAAGACTATCAATTAGTAAAAGAATGAAAACGCTGCGTTATTTTTTCTGTGTGGTTTTCCCACCGCTGGCGGTTTTGTTAACGGGGCGGATTGCCAGCTTTTTCCTCAGCCTCTTGTTAACTTTGCTGGGCTGGATTCCGGGAGTGATTCACGCCTGTCTGATAGTAAATGATTATCACGAAGAACAACGAGCCACGCGCCTCGCTCACGCTTAGATGAAATTCGCAGTCATCCAGTTCCCTGGTTCCAATTGTGATCAGGACTGTCTACGCGCCATTAATGGGCTGGACGGCTTACGGGCGGAATATGTCTGGCATAAAGCGACTTCGCTGGCGGGCTTCGATGCTGTCGTCTTGCCGGGCGGTTTTGCCTACGGCGATTATTTGCGTTGCGGCGCCATCGCGCGTTTTTCCCCGATCATGAATGAGGTCGTACGCGCGGCGAAAGAAGGTTGGCTCGTGCTTGGCACCTGCAACGGATTTCAAGTGTTATGCGAAGCAGGATTGTTGCCGGGCGCGCTCGTGCGCAACCGCGGGTTACGGTTTGTTTGCGACATGGTGCGGCTGCGAATCGAAGTGCCCGACTCCGCTTTTACCCACGGTTGTCCACAGGGAACAATTCTGCGAATGCCGATTGCCCACGGCGAAGGCTGTTATTTTGCCGACGCCAACACATTGCGTGAACTCAACGCCAACGGACAGGTCGTGATGCGTTATTGCGATGCGACTGGCGCGACCAGTGCGGAGTCGAATCCGAATGGTTCCATCGAAAACATTGCCGGCATTTGTAATCGCGAGGGAAATGTCTTCGGCTTGATGCCGCATCCTGATCGCGCCTGCGATTCGCGCCTCGGCAGCGCAGACGGCGCTGGGATTTTCCTTTCCATGGCCGAGACCATTCTGGCCGGACGCGCAAAAGCCGCGGCGTGAGTCTGTTCCTAACGGGAACTGGTACCGGCGTTGGCAAGACCTTCGTCGCAATTGAGCTATTGCATTGGTTACGCTCCCGCGGAATTCGCGCCGTCGGAATGAAGCCGCTCTGCTGTGGCGATCGTGAGGATGCGCGTCGATTGCTTGCCGCCAGCGCGGAAGGAATTTCGATTGAGGAATTGAATCCAGTCTGGCTGCAATCACCGGTTGCGCCGTCAGTCGCAGCCCAAATCGAGCAAGTCGAAATCGATTTGGGGAGAATTCGGGGCTGTTTTCGCAATCTGTCGGAGCGATTCGATACCGTGATCGTGGAAGGCGTTGGTGGCTGGCTTGTGCCGATCACCGCGGATCTCTTTGTCAGCGATTTCGCGAAACAGCTCGAGCTGCCGGTGGCGATTGTCGCGAACAACCAGCTCGGCTGTTTGAATCATGTCTTGCTCACGCTTGAAAGTGTGCAGCGGCGCGGACTTGTTTGCGCGGGTGTGATTTTGACTCAAGCGAATGGACCAACCGATTTGGCGCAAAGGACGAACGAAAATGAACTTCGGCGCCTCCTAACAGGCATAAACTTGGTCGTGATTGGTGAAGAAACGGAGCCTAACTTGGTGGAAATCCTGGCCGCAACCGGGCAGCCGGACGTGTTAAGAAAATTGACACAATCGTCCAAATTTTGACACTTTTGAGGGGTGATCGGCTGGCTCTTCCCGGGTAAAAGAGGGTGGCACCTGCATTGCTAGGAAACCCAGCACAACCAACCTCACTATGCTATTGCAAAAAACCCTACACATGGGTCAGCCGTTGCCGGACTGCAAAAGCCGGCTGGCCAATATTCATTCCTACCGGCGTCAGTTCGTGATGGTGACCAGGGCGACCGTGACGTCATCTAAGACGGTCGATTTCTCGTTCCGCGGTCCGCTCGGCTTTCAAGGCCACACTGTTTTACTCGCGGTTGAAAGCAATTCGCCAGATGAAGTAGCTTTCGAGTCCGTCGGCGGCAACCTCGACCTCATGGGAATTGTCGATTTTGCCGAGGTGCGTCCGAATTGCACTGAGATCACGCTCGCGGTGCATTATGAAATTAAGAACAAATTTTTCGCGTGGCTGGATCGTCGATTGCATTTCGTCGATGCATTTGTGAACTCCGAGTTGCGCAGCATCCGAGCACACTTTGAGGGAATCGCAGCGCCGTATTCCGAGCCGGCAAGTATCTTGCCCATTCTCGAAACGGCAACTGCGTAGGGCAGGCGGAAAGGGCGCGGTCGGGACGCCGCGCCCTTTTTCCTGTACCGATGCCCCGATCAGGACCGCCGATCCCGGCTACAAAAAGGCTTTGTCATCCTGAGCGCAGCGCAGCGGAATCGAAGGATCTCTAACTATTTGCGATTATTTTTCGAAGAATAGTTAGGGCATTCGTTTACCCAATCCGCACCGCGTGAGTCTTGTCGAGGCGCAGGATCTGATTAGCCGACAAGTTGATTTGCTCGGTCGGGTTGCGCAGTTTGGCGCCATCGAGTTGCACGCTGCCTTGTTTGACTAAGCGACTGGCTTCGGTGCGTGATTTAGTAATTCCGTAGGCTGCGAAACCTTTAACGACAATTGTAACCAGGTCATCAGATTGAGATGGCAGAATCGGAAGCTCTGTCTCGGACAACCGTTTTTCGCTGAAACGTCTTGTCCATTCATCCTGCGCCTTGTCAGCCGCATCGCGAGAGTGATAGGTGGCAACCATTTTCGCGGCGAGCTCCTTCTTTGCTTCGAGCGGGTGCTGGGTCTTTGGAAGCTCGCGCGAGAGGAGCAACAGATAATATCGCGCCATTAACTCGTCGGAAATACTCATCAATTTTCCAAACATCTCAGCCGGCGGATCATTTAACGCGACGTAATTGCCGAGGCTTTTGCTCATCTTTTGTTTCCCATCGAGTCCCTCGAGAATAGGTGTGAGTAAGACAATCTGCTGTGGCTGCCCGTTTTGCTTCTGCAGATCGCGCCCGAGTAAAATATTGAATAGTTGATCGGTGCCGCCCAGTTCCACGTCGGCCTTCACCATCACCGAATCATACGCTTGCATGATCGGGTATTGAATTTCGTGCGCGTGAATTGGCTGCTCGCTTTTCATCCGCGCGCGAAAATCTTCGCGTTGCAGCAACTGCTGCAAAGTTACCTCGGCGTTGAGCCGGATTACATCTTCGAACGATAACTTCCCAAGCCAGGAACCGTTAAACACAATTTCGGTTCGCTTCTGATCGAGAATCTTGAAGGCTTGTTCGCGATATGTTTTCGCATTCCGTTCAACTTCGTCGCGCGTGATTGTCGGGCGGGTAACTGAACGCCCGCTCGGATCGCCAATCAACGCGGTGAAATCGCCGATGATCAGGATCGCCTGATGTCCAAGTTCCTGGAAATCGCGTAACTTGCGCAGGACAACGGTGTGCCCAAGATGGATATCCGCGCTGGTGGGATCGACGCCGAGCTTGACCCGCAGCGGGCGATTCGCGCTCAATTTCTCCGCCAGTTCCGCTTCGCTGATGATTTGCGCGGCGCCGCGGGTGAGTCGTGCAAGCTGATCGGGCATGTTCATGCGCACTAAAAACAGCAGGCGCGCGGAAACAACCTACTTGTTTTTGTTCAGCAACTGGCGCACTTCGTCAATCGTGAGTGGCCGGTCCTGGGCGTGCAACGCTTTCTGACTTTTGCCCTGTTCGAGGAATGGCCGGTTTCCGCCAAAATCGCGCGTGGCGTATTTTTTCGTTGAGTACGCGCTGGGGGAAATATCGCGGGCCTGTTTGGTCTGATAAGTTCGCGTTGGCGGCAAAGTCGGCATCACCGCGGCCTGGGTCGAATAGTTGCGAGTGCGGAACGAAGTTGTCGGAGCGCTCCGATCGGCCACGAAAGTTTTGCTGAGATTTTTTTCCGAAACGTAAAAGGACTTGGTTGCCGCGGATCGGGTGGGGGCCTCCGATCCACCTGCGAACTTTTTGTTTTGGTCGGGATTCGCCAGCTTTGTGTTTGGGCTCAAGAGCCGGTCAACCAGTTTGCGCTCCTGCTCCTGGGCATAGCTCGCCGTCGCCAAGGCAAGAAAGGCGAGGCCGAGCAAGCTTAGCCGCATCGTTTCAGACTGCGAAATCCGGCTCGATTTGTAAAGAAAAAGACGCACGGTGCTCCCAGCCAGCGCGATCAACCCGCTCAACACCAATAGCTTTTTCATAGTACCCGTCATTCGCTGACTTTTTCGTGTGCCCGCCGTATCTTCCCGCCGATGGACCTGCTCTTTCGCGACGATCAGGCGCTCATGCGCGAGGCCTTACGTCTCGCCGCCAAAGCCGCGGCCAGTGACGAAGTGCCGATCGGCGCGGTGATCGCCAAGAACGGGCGCATCATTGGCCGCGGGTATAATCAAATTGAAATGCTGAAGGACCCGACTGCACACGCCGAGATTCTGGCCATAACGCAAGCTTCAGCAGCGCTCGGCGACTGGCGACTGAACGATTGCGATTTGTTTGTGACAAAAGAGCCGTGTCCGATGTGCGCTGGCGCCGCGGTGCATGCGCGATTGCGGCGGGTGGTTTTCGGCTGCGAAGATGTCCGGGGTGGCGCCGCCGGTGGCGTGATCAATCTTCTACAAATGCCGCAACTAAATCATCGCTGCGATGTCAACAGCGGCGTGCTTGCGCAGGAGTGCAGTGAACTGCTTCAGGAATTCTTCCGGGGCAAACGGGCAACCGATCAACAAATTACAAATTAGAAGTTAGAAATTAGAACTAGGTTGTGATCTAGCTTTGCGAGGGTGGAT
>QHQU01000220.1 GCA_003219925.1 Verrucomicrobiota bacterium | reverse complement strand
GTAGTCATCGGTGAGCAGGCAACGCTGCCCACTCTAGCGCAAGTCGCCCCGGCGGTGAACCCAAACGCTGTTCACAATGCCAAGCCCGAACATGATCATGAGGACAAACGATCCGCTATAACTGATGAGAGGAAGTGGAACGCCCGTGATCGGCAAAATCGAAATCGTCATCCCGATGTTTTGAAAGATGTGGGTGAAAATGAGAGCAGTGATTCCAACGACGAGCAAAAGTCCGAATTGATCACCGGCACAGAAAGCAACGAAGAGGCAGGTCAACAAGAGCAAGGCGAAAGCGCCGAGTAAAAACACCCCCCCGACAAATCCCCACTGTTCCCCGATGGCGGAGAAAATATAATCGTTGTGCACCGCGGTAGCGGGAAGAAAACCCAGCTCGATCTGCGTATTGGGCGCTTTGAAACCTTTGCCGGCCCAGCCGCCGGAGCCAATCGCAATAAGCGATTGATTGATTGCCCAGGCCGAACCCTGGCGATCGATGTCGGGATTGATGAATGCAGTGATCCGTTCCTGCTGGTAAGGCTTAAGTCCGAGATTGATCGCGATGGGAATAAAGGCGACTACGATCAAAGCGATGCAAATGAGATAACGCACCGGAATTCCGCCAACGAAAAGCAGCGCCATCAAGACCGGTCCCCAGATGATGCACTCGCCCAAATCCGGTTGCATCAGAATGAGCAAACAGGGCGCGCCTACGATCGCGCCACACAGGGTCAGACGGAGCATCGGATGCATCTGCTTGAACTGGCTGAGAAAAAGCGACAGCACCATGATCCCGGCAATGACGGCCAGCTGCGCGGGCTGGAAGTTCACCGGACCGAGATGGAGCCAGCTACGCGCGCCGTAAACTTTTTGGCCAATGAATTTGGTCAAAATTAAAAATGCCAGACCAGCGAGATACATCGGCAGCGCGCCCCAGCGGACCCAGCGGTAATCGATCAAACTGGTGATGATAAAGGCAAAAAATCCGACCACGACCCAGTTCGCCTGCTTACGCCAGAATTCGGCGGCCACGGGATCTTCCCGCATGTAAGTCGCGCTATAGATGGCGATCACGCCAAAGATTGCAAGCGCGAGCATGACGGCCATCAGCAGCCAGTTGAGCCCGAGAATTTTTCTGAGAAACGGAGTCACGTGATTTCGAACCCGCCGGTTTGCGGAATATATATAGGAGAAGCAGGAGGTAAACCTGGCAGTGTGGGAAAAACCGACGTAATCGGCCGGCAAGGTACCCGCCGGTCCCACAGCCAAGGTGGCTGTGCTACGCTGCGCGACTCGGTCGGCTTCTCTGAAAATCGGGGATTTCAGCAAAGGTCTTGAGGCGCTGAACCTTGCGCAAAATAACAGGTCAGCGGGACGGTTTCTTCGCAATTTTGATCGATTCGCGTTTTTGAGATGCTCATCATAAATCATTTATATCAAGTGGCTTGGGTGTATAGAAAAAATAAATATCGACCTTGTTGTTTCCCTATTTCAACTCGCGTACAATGGACGCGTTACCGCACAATCAATCGGGGCTTTTAAGGGGATATGGCGAGACGAACGATACGAACGAAACGAAAAATCGCGCGATCACGATTGCCGCTCCAGCAGCAGCTCGGGCTCGATATCGAAGGCCGTTATTTCGATCTGCGCGGTCTCTTCAACAAACTAAACGCGCGTCATTTCGGTAACCGTCTTCGCGGTTACAAAGTGGTTTGGGGCCGCAAACGCCGAGAACGTCCGAAAGAATATTTTATTTTCGGGACCATCCAGGAAGAAGATCGCGTCATTCGTATCAATCCCTGGCTCGATCAGCGCTTCGTGCCGCTTTGGTTCCTCGAGTACATCCTGTATCACGAAATGTTGCATGCGGTCGTGCCGGACAAGGTGCGCGGCGATGGGCGCCGCTGTGTGCACACCGACGAATTCAATCGCCGCGAACGCGAATTTCGCTTCTTCAAACGTGCCCAACGTTGGGAAGAGGAAAATCTTGCACGTTTTCTGCGCTAGGCGGGGCGCGGCTCGACGGAGTCTCGCCCTACCATCGCTCTCGAGCGCCTGTTCGTCTTGCGATATCCGTGCGGAGGGACGCGCTTCTGCGCGTCCAGGACTCGCCGCGGCGAGTCCCTCCGGAGCGAAGGTACGCCATCGAACGGTGAGTCGCCTGGGAGCTAGCGTGATTGCTCCGCTGGCGTTGCCGCTCCCTCAGACGGCGATGGGGTCGTTGCCACGTTCTTTTTGATCAGATACCAAAGCGTGGTCGCGAGGAGGAGTGAGATGATCTTCGCCTGCCAGTTTTTCAGAATCAGTTTCTTCATCATAAGAGCTTTGCAGCAAAATCTCGCCGATGCGTTTGCGAAATGTTTCCGGAGTGAAATCACGCTCGATCCGCCGGCGGTGACAAATTGAAATTCCGCCCGTCTCTTCCGAGACAACAATCGCGACGGCGTCGGATTCCTCGGTTAATCCCAAGCCCGCGCGATGCCGCAAACCGAGGCTGCGATCAAGGGTTTCGCGTTGGCTCACCGGAAAGATGCATGCTGCCGCGGCGACCCGCCCGTTACGCACAATCACGCCGCCATCATGCAGAGCGGTTTTCGGATGAAAAATAGTGAGCAGCAACTCAACGGAGAAATCAGCTTCGAGTTGAACGCCGGTTTCTTCATAAACGCGAATGGAAGTGTCACGTTCGATCGCGATTAATGCGCCGAATTGTTTGCTCGCGAGTTGAGTGACCGCTTCCGCAAGGTCGTGAATCATTTCGCGCTTTTCGCTGGTCAGCGAAAAAATGGGATGCCCGCCCAGTTCCGCCAAAGCGCGCCGGAGTTCGGGCTGGAAAATAACAACCAGGGCGATGGCGAGGAAGACTGAGAAACTGCGAATGATCCATCCGATGACAGCCAGTTTCAGCAGGGTTGAAATTAAAGTCAGGGCCAGAAAAACGATAGCCAGACCGGTCAACACTTTCGCGCCGCGAGTACCGCGGAAGTAGAGATAGCCGTAATAAACCACGACCGTAAGCAGCACGATCTCGAAGGCGCTGCGCCAACCGACCACAAGAAGATGAATGATGCGATTGATCATGGCGTGCTCCGCAGCGCGTCGGCAACCCGAAGAGCCTCCACATTTTCCTCCACATCATGGACGCGCAAAACATCGGCCCCGTTCATTCGCAAGAGCGAAGTAAAGGCGATCGTTGGCAGAAGGCGATTGTGGATCGAGCCGTTGTGCCCGGAAATTTTGCCAAGAAAGGATTTGCGCGAGACGCCGACGACGATCGGGCGATCGTTGATGCGCAAGCACGGCAAATTTTTCAGGAGCGAGAGATTGTGCTCGAGCGTCTTTCCGAACCCGATTCCCGGATCGAACGCGAGCGTCATTGGATCAAGACCGAATTTTATGGCGCAGGCATACTGTTGTCGAAAGAAATCGGCTACTTCGGCAACGACATCGCGATAGAAAGGCGCGCGTTGCATGGTGGGCGGAGTTCCTTTCATGTGCATGATGATGAAGGCCGCGCCGCGTTTGGCCAGCAGCGGCCACATCGCCTCGTCTCCACGACCGCCGGTTACATCGTTCACGATTTTTGCGCCTGCATCCAAAGCCGCGGCCGCAACTTCCGCCTTCGAGGTATCGATCGAAAGCAAGGCTTCGGCGGCGAGCTCTTCGATTATCGGAATAACGCGACGTTTTTCTTCAGCCACATCAACTGGTTCGGCGCCCGGGCGGGTCGATTCTCCGCCGATATCGATGATGTTAGCACCATTGGCGATCATTTTTCGGGCCTGGGCCAGCGCCTGCGCTGTCTGAAAAAATCTGCCGCCGTCGGAAAATGAATCCGGGGTCACATTCAGGACACCCATGATCCAACCATGGGTAGAGAGATCGAAAATCTCGCCCGCAATTTTCCATGGCGTCACACCCATATGGGTGAGACTACCACGCGCCGCGAATTATTCGAGGCGTTGACGGTAATCGTAGCGATTGCTTATCTATTTGTGTGAATAATGCGCCATCAATTCGTTTTGTGCGAGAAGCGAAAGAACAACGCGAGGAACCCCACCGGTCGCTTCGCGTACGGTCTCCCGCCCTGCATTCCCAAGGCACCCGCGACCTGTGTCCTCCTCTCCCCCGGGGAGAGGATTAAGGTGAGGGCGATTGCATCGTAGGCGCTGATCCAACGTAACGGCGCCGCGCTACTAGGCACGGACAGGAAGGTCGCCGGCCGATTCGACTGTAACGGGCGAGACGCCCGTTGGCCCCACAGGCAAGATGCCTGTGCTACTTGTGGGAATAGCGCGCCATCAATTCGCCCTGCGCCAAAACATGACCGCGCATGGCGGCGTCGAGTTCGGCGCGGCGCGCACTGGGTTTCAATTCCAGTTTAATGTCGAGCGCGAAGATTTTGAAAAAATAGCGATGCGTTCCGGAGGGCGGACATGGTCCGCCGTAATTGCGTTTACCAAAATCATTTGTGCCCTGGACTCCGGCAGTGGGCGCACTGTTCTCGGCCATTCGTGTCGTTTTTGGATCGATGTTCCAGACGATCCAGTGCGTAAACAAACCGCGCGGCGCATCCGGATCATCGACAATCAAGACCAGCGATTTCGCTTCATTCGGGACGCTACTGATCTGCAATTCCGGACTGACGTTCGTTCCGTTACAGGTGAATTTCGGGGGAATATCGCCGCCAGCTTGAAAGGAGGGACTGGTGATCGAGATCGACGAAGCAGCATTCATATTAAAAATTCCGACAAAAATCGCGAGCGCGAACCATATCGCTTTCATTCAGGCAACTTTTGGCCGCGCCGCCATTGGGTCAAGCAAGTAAAGACAGGATTCGCCGCATCGTGCACGGCCGAATAAGGCTACCGACAATTGGCGGAACGCTCTACCGCCTTTCCATGTCGCGTCGCAGCGGCGTTATCGGAGGGACATGCTTCTGCATGTCCGGACGCGCAGAAGCGCGTCCCTCCGTGGGGAGCCGCGTTCCGACCGCTGGAAGCACGGCGGCCGAGTCAGCGCTGAAGCCCTAACTCCCAACAAAAGATCGCGCTGGAAGAGTAATGAGGAACAACGCAACGTTGCGTCGCCATGGCAGGCAAAAGGAAAACAGCTGATCAAGATTTGCGCGCAGAGATTCTGCGACTCATTCAGGAGCCGAAATATCGGCCGCTGGATAAAATCGAAATCGCCGATGCGCTTGGTTATGGCGCAGCGCGACGGAACGAAGTACGCCGCGTCCTCCGCGATCTCGAACAGGCAGGCGAAATCGCGCGTATTAGAAAGAATCGATATGTCCTGCCCGACGCGGCCGATCTTGTCACTGGAACGTTGAGCGTGCATGAGGCCGGCTACGCTTTTCTGACCAACGAAAAACCGGGACAGTCCGATCTCTTTATCGCGGCGGAAAACACTGGCACCGCCATGCATGGCGATCGGGTGGTGGCACGTATCATTCGCGGTGCGGAATTTTCGCGGGCACGCAAGCCGCGTGCGGAAGGCCGCGTGATCCGGATTCTGACACGCGCGAACGAGACGATCGTCGGAACCCTGCAGCAGACGCGAAATTTCTTCTACGTCGTGACGGACGATCCGCGACTCGTTCACAACATTTATGTGCAGCCGTCGTCAATTAATGGCCGTCAGCCGCGGGTTGGCGACAAGGTGGTGGTTCGACTCGAGGCCTGGGAATCGCGTCACGTCAATCCGGAAGGAAAAATCATCGAACTACTCGGGCCGCGGACTGCACCCGGAGTGGACATCCTATCGATCATCCGGAAATACCATTTGCCGGTCGAGTTTCCACGCGCCGTCCTTGAGGAAACATCTGCAATTCCCGAAACGGTGACCGCCGACGCCATCGACGGTCGTGAGGATTTACGCAGCCAATTTATCGTGACCATCGATCCAGACGACGCGCGCGATTTTGACGACGCCATTCACGTCCAAGAAATCAAGGGCGGTTGGCAACTGGGCGTTCATATCGCAGACGTAAGCGCGTATGTGCGGCCCGGCAGCGCGCTCGATCGCGAGGCGCAACGCCGCGGCAACAGTGTTTACTTGCCGGACCGTGTAATTCCGATGTTGCCCGAGCGGTTGAGCAACGGCGTTTGCAGCTTGAATCCCCATGTCGATCGGCTGACGCATTCCGTCTTCCTGCAATTCGATCGCAACGGGCGAATGCGGCAGAGCCGTTTTGCTCGAACCGTCATCCGCAGCGCCCACCGCCTGACTTATAAGAAAGCGTTCGCGATTCTAAAAAGTCCGGCTCGCGATGAACTGGGCGAACGTTTGCATACCGCGTGGAAACTGGCGGCGTTGCTGCGGAAGAAGCGTTTCGAGTACGGTTCACTCGATCTCGACATGCCGGAGGTAAAGGTCGTCGTCGATAAAAAAGGAAAACCGATTCGATTTGAGCGAGTTGAGAATGATGAATCGCACCAATTGATCGAGGAATTCATGCTGGCCGCGAATGAAGCGGTGGCGCGGGAACTAAAAAACCGCGGGCTTCCAGCGATCTATCGCGTGCACGAAAATCCGGATCCGGAGCGGCTGGGCGAATTTCGTGAGTTCGTTCTGGCACACGGAATTAGGGTGGGCGATCTGACGCACCGCGCTGAGTTGCAAAAGTTACTTGCCTCCATTGCGGGAACGGCCGAAGAGCATCCGCTCAAGATCGGGCTGCTCAAGAGCCTGAAGCGGGCACGTTACGCTACTGCGCCACTGGGTCATTATGGCCTCGCGAAACCGAACTATACCCACTTCACCAGCCCGATCCGGCGCTATGCTGATCTCGAAGTGCATCGCGCACTGGCCGAGCGCGATCTTGCGCGCCGAACTTCGCGAGCCGTGCCTCAACTGTCGGCTATTGCCGATCACATTTCCGCGACCGAACGCAATGCTGCCGAGGCGGAAATCGATGCGGTCAAAATGAAGAAACTGGAATTCTTCGAGTCACAACTGGAGGCACGCGATCCGCAGGTCTTCGACGCAGTTGTAATTGACGTGCGCAATTACGGACTTTTGATTGAGCTGCCGGAGATTTTGCTGACCGGGTTAGTCCATGTCTCGACATTAGCCGACGATTTCTACATTTTCTCGCCTGCCCAGCGGCGGTTAGTCGGCCGGCAGAGGCGCCGCAGCTTCGCGGTAGGAGACAAATTGCGCGCACATGTCGCACGGGTAGACCAATTTAAGCGACAAATTGATTTTGCGATCGCTGATTTACGACCAGATCAGAATCGTACGCATCGGCGACGCCGAAAATAGTGGGCGGGCCAAATCTTAGCCATTTGGGGCCGTGAAATTTAGGCTAATTTTTTTCTTCCCCAATGACTGGCATCCTGCCACACTCCGCCCGACATGGATAATATTATAGAAGCGAAGGAGGTTCAGATCGAGCGGAAGCACTTCTATGTGGAATTCCGCGAGAACGATCGGGGAAGATTTCTTCGCATCACCGAGGAAGCGCATGGCCGGCGCAACACCATCATCGTTCCGAGCACCGGGACGAACGAGTTCACCGCCGCCATTGAGGACGTGCTCGGCGCAACTCAGCACGCGTCAGCATAAAATTCCTTACGATTCGGACTAGCGCACCGCGCTGAGCGCCTGTGTGCGTTGACACGTCCAGTGGGGGAATTACTTTGCCGCGCTCGTTCACCCATCTCGGAATTCATGGCTCAAAAATCTTCCGCTTCACGCCGTACTAAAGGAAAGGCGGCTTCTAAGACCAAACCGGCGAAGTTTGTTTATTACTTCGGCGAGGGTAAGGCCGACGGGAACGGAAAGATGAAACCCCTGCTCGGTGGCAAAGGCGCGAACCTGGCCGAGATGACACGGATCGGTCTGCCGGTCCCACCGGGTTTCACGATTTCAACCGAAGTCTGCACATACTTTTACGCGCATACCCGCACTTACCCCCGGACGATGCAGGCAGAAGTGGAGGAGGGGATTCGCCGGATGGAAGGAATTATGGGCACGACTTTCGGTGATACCAAAGCGATGCCATTGCTGGTGGCGGTCCGATCCGGGGCGCGCGATTCCATGCCGGGAATGATGGACACGATTCTCAATCTCGGATTGAACGACGAGACCGTCCTGGCGGTCGCAAAGGCCACCAATAACGAACGCTTCGCCTGGGATTGTTATCGCCGCTTTATCCAAATGTACGGCGATGTCGTGATGGGTGTGCAAAAGCGCCCGGAGGAAGATCACGAGCCTTTCGAGACGGTGATCCACGAGCTCAAGCACGAGCGCCATCACACAGACATTGACGATACCAAGCTGAGCGTCAGCGATTTGAAAGAGCTGGTCGCACGTTTCAAAAAATTGGTGAAAGAACGCACCGGAAAGCAATTTCCGAACGATCCGTGGGCGCAACTGCAAGGATCGATTGGGGCCGTGTTCGGTTCATGGATGAACGATCGCGCCATCGTTTACCGCCGGAAATACAACATTCCCCAGGAATGGGGCACGGCGGTAAACGTGCAGGCCATGGTTTTCGGCAATACCGGCGTCAATTCCGGATCGGGCGTGGCTTTCTCCCGCGATCCAGCCACCGGTGAGAAAGTTTTTTACGGCGAATTCCTCATCAACGCTCAAGGCGAGGATGTGGTTGGGGGTGTCCGCACGCCGGAGCCGGTAGCAGATTTGAAGAAACATTTGCCGAACGCGCTGGTGGAGTTGGAGCGGATCCGCCACGTCCTCGAGGCACATTTCAAAGACGTGCAGGACTTCGAATTCACCATTCAAGACGGCAAAGTTTTCATGCTGCAAACGCGCAACGGAAAACGCACCGGGGTGGCGGCAGTGAAATTTGCCTGCGACATGGTCCGCGAAAAATTGATCGAATGGAAAACCGCGATCGCACGGGTGCCCGCCGATCAGCTCGATCAGGTCCTGGCGCCGGTATTCGACCGCGCCGCGCTGAAGAGCGCGAAGGCGATTGCGAGCGGACTTCCGGCGGGACCGGGCGCGGCTACAGGCAGAGTTTATTTTAACGCCGATCGTGCTGCAGCTGCCGCGCACAAAGGTGAGAAAGTGTTGCTCGTGCGGGTCGAGACGTCACCCGAGGATTTGCGTGGCATGATCGCAGCGGAAGGAATTCTGACCGCGCGCGGCGGCGTAAGCTCCCACGCAGCCTTGGTCGCGCGGCAGATGGGCAAAGTGTGCATTTGCGGCGCATCTGCATTGAACATCAATTATCGCGCGAAAACGATGTCTGTGAACGGCGCCATTTTTCGCGAAGGGGAAAATTATCTCTCAATCGACGGGACCAGCGGCACTGTTTACGCGGATCAGTTGCGCAATGCTCCTTCGGAAATCATTCAGGGTTTGCTTCATGGCGACAAAATCGCCCAGAGAAGTGAGACTTATCGAAACTTCAATCAGCTGATGGATTGGTGCGCGAAAGTCACGCGCATGAGCGTTCGCACCAACGCGGATACACCGGAACAGGTGGAAAACGCAGTCGCCTTCGGCGCCAGCGGCATCGGGCTTTGCCGCACCGAACACATGTTTTTTGAGGGCGACCGCATCGATGCCATGCGGGAAATGATTTTGGCGCGTAAAGCGGACGATCGGCAAAAAGCTCTCGCCAAATTGCTGCCGTATCAAAAAAGCGATTTCGTTGGTATTTTCAAAGCGCTCAAAGGAAAACCCGCAACGATTCGTTTGCTTGATCCGCCACTGCACGAATTTCTCCCGCAAGATCACGCTGCCCAAAGCGCACTGGCGGAGAAAATCGGTGTCAGCCAGGAGGAGATCGCCCGGCGTGTCCACGAATTGCATGAACAAAATCCGATGCTCGGCCATCGCGGTTGCCGTCTCGGAATTTCATTTCCGGAAGTAACTGAAATGCAGGCGCACGCGATTTTCGAAGCGGCAGCGGAGGTGCAAAAGAGTGGAACCAAGGTGCATCCGGAAGTAATGATCCCACTGGTCGGTTTTAAGAGAGAACTCGAATTGCAAGTGGAGATCGTGCGTCGCGTCGCGCAGGACGTGCAGGCGGCGAAAAAAGTGAAATTCAGTTATTTGGTCGGGACAATGATTGAAGTGCCGCGCGGTGCTTTGACCGCAGACGAGATCGCGGAAACAGCAGAGTTCTTCAGTTTCGGCACAAATGATCTTACCCAAACTGCGCTTGGGATGAGCCGCGATGACAGCGGATCATTTTT
>QHQU01000337.1 GCA_003219925.1 Verrucomicrobiota bacterium | reverse complement strand
GTATAGGGAACCCGATCCTGGATAACGCGGCCGTGAGCGCGTTCAGACGTTGGCGATTTAAACCGGGCACAGTTTCCAAGGTTAAAATACCAATCACGTTTACCATGACCGGCGCGTCCTATTAGCCGGCGAAAGATGTCTTAATTATGCATGTCGCTTCACCGATCCCCAAAAAGCGGGCGCGTATCGAAATCATCCCGCTCATTGACATCATGTTCTTTCTTCTCGCTAGTTTCATGATGGTGAGTCTGAGCCAGACCCACATGAAAGGGATTAAGGTAAATCTGCCCGCCCAGGGCGCGCCCCCGACTACGGTTACGAAAGATTACGTCGCGATCCGCGTCTCACCCGGCAACGCGATTTTCTTCGATGGGCAGTTTGTCCAAGATGATCAGGTTTTGCCGCGGCTTTTTCAACTGCACTCCGCCAATCCGAACATCAAGATCTCGATCAGTGCCGAAATGATGTCGACCCATGGCGACGTCATTGCGCTCCTGGATAAAGTCCGCCAGGTCGGCATCCAAAAAGTCGGGTATCAGATCCGCGCCGCGCCGCCGACGACTCGTTAGTAATCATTGTGGCATCGGCCATCTTTGCCGATGATCTGAACCGCACTGGCAGCTTATGGGCTGGAAAGCCCATGCTACGTTTTCTCCCAAGATTTCTCGGACTCGCGTGTTTGATCTCACAAGGACGTGTGATGACAAACAACGCGCTCATCTACCGAAGGCCGTCGAAATGGCCGATCGCGGCAGCGGTGACCGCGGCAGTCATAATTCACTTATCCGCGGTTGCGATTGCCTTCCATCAAGAGCCATCGCCAACACAACCAGCTGCGATAGATTCCAAAACCATCGGGGTTGATCTTGCCGACGATCCGCCGACCCCTGCGCCCGATCTCGATATTTCCGTCCCGCCGCCCGGACCGGTTCCGGCAGCCGATTTTATTGAACCTCAGGAAACTCGTCGCGTGATCAAAACGCAACAGACCCCCGCTTCCATTGGGCCATCCGGGCAAACACGGGTAGCGGCAGTGGGAAATCCTAAGGCGTTCGTGCTTAACGCGCCGCGGCCGGATTACCCATACGAAGCGCGCAGCCGCCATATTACCGGGAGCGGCATCGCCGTGATCACTGTGGATCCCAACAGTGGGCTGGCCGTGGATGCCATGATGGAGCAAAGCATCGGTAATCCCATTTTGGATAACTCCACCGTTTCCGCTTTCCGCCGCTGGCGTTTCAAACCAGGAACACCCCGGCGGGTTCGCATCCCGATCAATTTCGTGCTAACCGGCGCGCAGTATTAAAATACCGAACGAGCTCGGCCACGGCTTTCGCGCGATGACTGACGGCGTTTTTCGTCTCGGACGGTAATTCCGCGAACGTCTCTTCAAATCCTTCTGGAATGAAGATCGGATCGTAACCGAATCCATTTCCGCCGCGCGGAGATTTCGTGATCCTCCCGCCTACTTCGCCCGCGACCGTTGTCATCAATTTCCCATTTTTTGCCAGTGCGATGACGCAGCGGAACCGCGCCGACCGTTTCGTCGCGCCTTGCACTTCGTGCAACAGTTTCTCCACATTGCGCTGATCGCTCGCGTTTTCTCCACCATAGCGGGCGGAGAAAACTCCTGGTGCGCCATTCAGCGCGTCCACTTCGAGGCCGGAATCGTCCGCGATCACCATTTCATGCGGAAAAATTTTGGAGATGGCGATCGCTTTGATCACTGCGTTTTCTTCAAAGGCGCGCCCGGTCTCACGGATTTCGGGCAGATCGCGCGTTCGCGTCAGGTCGCGGAGCGTAAAATTCGGGCCGAGCAGTTGCGTAAATTCGCGCGTCTTGTGTTGGTTGCGCGTTGCCAGGAGCAAATTCATCGCGCTCAAATTCGCGGTCATCCCTCGACTTCGCTCGGGATGACAATAATCTCAATCTCACATGAGCGCGCGCCGCAAACCTTATCCCTTCGATCGGTTCGAGCCGAAGTGGCAGCGCTTTTGGGATGAACGCCGGACATTTCACACCCCCAATCCGGGCGAGAAAAACTTCGATGGCTCCAAGCCAAAGTTCTACGTCCTCGACATGTTCCCGTATCCGAGCGGCACGGGGCTGCACGTCGGGCATCCCGAAGGTTACACCGCGACTGACATTGTGGCGCGCTACAAACGGATGCGCGGCTGCAACGTCCTTCATCCGATGGGCTGGGACGCATTCGGTCTGCCGGCGGAACAATATGCGATCAAGTCGGGTCAACATCCCGCCATCACCACGCGCGAGAACATCGCCAAGTTTAAGACACAGCTAAAGCGCATCGGTTTCTCCTACGATTGGTCGCGCGAAATCAGCACAGCCGATCCGAAATTCTATCGCTGGACGCAGTGGATTTTTCTCCAGATTTACAATTCCTGGCTCAACCCCGAGACGAAAAAGGCCGAGCCAATTTCGACTTTTCG
>QHQU01000160.1 GCA_003219925.1 Verrucomicrobiota bacterium | reverse complement strand
CTTACCGCGAGGCGTGATGAACTGCGCAGAATCGAAGGAATCGGCAACGAAGTCGCGGAACAGATTTTGAATTGGGAGTCGATTGTCGATCTGGGTGCGGAGTTAAAGAGAATTTCCGATTTTGGTGCGAGCGTGATTACGCAAGAGTCTCCGCAGTACCCAAAGTCGTTGCGCGAAATTCATTCGCCGCCCATCGTGCTTTACGTCTGGGGCGAGGTGCAGGAACGCGATCAGCATGCCATTGGCATTATTGGCTCACGTCGGACGACTCACTACGGGACCGAATCGGCTAAGAAACTTTCTTATCAGTTGGCCTACGCCGGTTTGACAGTCATTAGTGGACTCGCGCGTGGAATTGATACGGCGGCGCATCAGGGCGCTCTCGCGGCTAAAGGTCGCACGATCGCGGTGATTGGCTCGGGATTGTCGAGACTTTATCCACCGGAAAACGCCGCACTCGCCGAGAAAATCCGCACCGGAAATGGCGCGATCCTCTCCGAATTCTCGATGGAAATCGAACCCGATCGCCAGACATTTCCGATGCGCAACCGAATCATCAGCGGATGGAGCCAGGGGATTCTGATTGTGGAAGCGGGTTTGAATAGCGGTGCGCTGATCACCGCTTCCCAGGCGATCGAGCAGGGCCGCTCTGTTTACGCCGTGCCGGGGCACATCAATGCCCCGAGCGCGATGGGATCCAACCGTCTGATTCAGCAAGGCGCAAAGCTTGTCATGGATGCCTCCGATATTCTGGATGATCTCCAAATTCTCTTGCCGGAATCAAAACCGATCGCCGCTGCTACGCGGCCGTTGCCCGAATTATCAGAATCGGAGCGCAGCGTCTATGACGCGATTGAAGCGAGCGAAACCGCCATCGACGCCATCGCAGCCAGATGCAATCTGCCAAGTCCGACGGTCTCTTCCGTTCTTTTGCGTCTGGAATTGAAACGGCTCGTTAAACAGTTGCCCGGCAAATATTTCGTGAAGCTGGGATAAGCCGTCTGATTCGGGATCTCGCCCGGGTCTTGCTTTTACCAATTTGCAATTCAGGCGAAGCTGAGCTTCGATTGCACCCTTTTCATGTCCAAGACTCTGATCATAGCCGAGAAACCAAGCGTGGCCATTGACCTCGCCCGCGTTCTCGGCGTCAAGAAATCAGGCGATCACTACGAGAACGATCGCTACGTCATCTCGTCGGCAGTCGGTCACGTCGTCGAAATGGTTCCACCAGAGGGCGCGGAAGTGAAACGCGGAAAGTGGAAGCTCGAGAACCTGCCAGTGTTGCCGGACCACTTTGATCTCGTGCCTAAGGAAAAAACCAAGGACCGCTTATACTTGCTAAAAAAACTCGCCCAGCGGCCGGATGTGACTGAGATCATCAATGCCTGTGACGCCGGTCGTGAAGGTGAACTGATTTTTCGCAACACCATGCGCTGGATCGGAGGGAAAAAACCGACGCGCCGGCTGTGGTTGCAATCGATGACGGCTGACTCAATCCGTGCCGGGTTTGAGCATCTGCGTTCCGAGCAGGAGATGCGACCGTTAGCCGACGCCGCGCGATCCCGGGCGGAGAGCGACTGGCTTGTCGGCATCAACGCCACCCGGGCCTTGACCTCCTTCAACTCGCGCAGCGGCGGATTTCAAATGACCGCAGCGGGCCGGGTCCAGACACCGACGCTGGCGATTCTGGCTGGTCGTGAAGAAAAAATCCGGGGATTCAAACCACGGCCATATTTCGAAGTTCATGCTGAATTCGGTGTCGAGGCCGGAAGCTATCGTGGCCGCTGGTTCGATGAGAATTTTAAGAAAGATGGAGATGAAGACGCGCGCGCGGAGCGGATTTGGGGCCGGGAAAGAGCCACGGAAATCGACCAAAAATGCAAAGGCAAGATCGGCGTCGTCAGCGAAGAGAAAAAGCCATCTACTCAGCTTTCGCCCCTGCTTTACGACCTAACGACTCTCCAACGGGAGGCGAATAACCGTTTTGGTTTGCACGCTCGACGAACGCTGCAATTGGCCCAGGCCCTTTACGAGAAGCACAAGGTGCTAACTTATCCGCGGACTGATTCGCGCTATTTACCGGAGGATAATCTCGCCCAGGTCCGCAAAGTGATGTCGACTTTTAACGACCCGACATTGGCCCGACATGCTAAGAAAGCATTGAACAGCGATTGGGTGAAGCCAACCAAGCGCGTCTTCAATAACGCAAAGGTGAGCGATCACCACGCAATCATTCCAACGGGCGCTTCGCCTGCGCGTCTCGACGAATTTGAGCGAAAGATTTTCGATATGGTCGCGCGCCGGACCATCGCGGTTTTCTATCCGGCGGCACAATTCGAGGTGACCACCCGCATTACCCGAGTCGAAGGCGAGCCCTTTAAAACCGATGGTAAGATCATTGTCGATCCGGGTTGGCTCGCGGTTTACGGCAAAGAGGCGGGCGGCGAAGACGATCAGGCGATCGTTGCAGTTGCGCCTAACGAATCGGCCAGAGTGCTTGCTGTTGAGGTCAAGGAAAACGAAACGAAGCCGCCGGCACGGTTCACCGAAGCGACCTTGCTCTCGGCCATGGAAGGCGCCGGAAAATTGGTCGAGGACGAAGAGCTGCGCGAGGCGATGCGCGAACGCGGCCTCGGCACTCCAGCGACGCGCTCGCAAATCATCGAAGGTCTGATTCACGATGGTTACATCGAGCGCAAAGGAAAAGAGGTTATCGTCAGCGCCAAAGGATTGTCCTTGATCACCCTGCTGCGAAATCTGCATACCGATGTTCTATGCACACCGGAAATGACCGGTGAATGGGAATCGCGTCTCAAACAAATGGCACATGGGAAACTCGATCGCCGGCATTTCATGGAAGACATCCGCGGCCTGACCCGCGAGATTGTGGAGAGGGTCCGCAATTTCCGCGGCGAGACAATCGAGGGCGAATACGCCACCATCGACGCCAAGTGTCCCAACTGCGGCGGAGGCCCCATCAAGGAGGATTACAAGACTTTCCGCTGCCAAAACTGTGATTGGCTGATGTGGAAGACGATGGCCTCGCGGCAATTCGAACCCGAGGAAGTCCACGAATTGTTAGCAAAGGGAAGGGTGGGGCCGCTGCAAGGTTTCCGGAGTAAAATGGGACGGCCATTCGAAGCGTTGGTCAAGCTGGGGGCGGAAAAGAAACCGCAGTTCGATTTCGGTGAGAACGGCCTTGATGCCGAACAAAAGATCGACACAGAAAAACATGAAGCGCTGGGATTGTGCCCGGTCTGCCACAAAGGACAGGTTTACGTTTTAGATCGTTCGTGCGCTTGCGAAAATGCCATCACAACGCCCAAGACATGCACCTTTCGCATCAGTAAAAACATCCTGCATCGCGAGATTCCAAAAGAACAGGTGCAGAAACTCATTACGACAGGAAAAACCGATCTCCTGCACAAATTTATTTCCAAAAAAGGACGCGCCTTTTCTGCTTACCTGAAATTGGAAAACGGAAAGGTCGGTTTCGAGTTCGAAGAAAAAAAGGCAAAGCCCAAGAAGAAAGTTGCCGCGCCCAAAGCGGCCGCTGCGTAAGAAGACCCGCTCTTCGGGTTGCAAGGGGTAGGGGCGTGGGGCGCGTCCCTTTCGCGAAAGGGAATCTGAGGAATGTCGATCTCGCGCATTGACGCCACAAGTTGTTGTGTGATACTGAGTGCTCCGACACTATGCGTTGTCCAAAGTGCGGGTCGCGGGATGATAAGGTGATCGATTCGCGCCAGTCCCGGGAAGGCCTCAGCATTCGACGCCGGCGCGAATGTCTGAAATGCGCTTATCGTTATACCACCTATGAGGAAATCGAGCGCACCGATCTTCGCGTGATCAAGCGCGATCGTTCCCATGAGCCCTTTGATCGACGCAAGCTGGTCAACAGTTTGGCCAAGGCGTGCGAGAAACGTTCGATCAGTCTCGTTCTGCTGGAACAGGCGGTCGACGATATCATTCACGAGGTCGAGACTGGTGGACGCGAGGTCACTTCAGCGCAGATCGGCACCCACGTGATGGCAAAATTGCGGGACATCGATGAAGTCGCTTACCTCCGTTTCGCTTCGGTCCATCGCCGCTTTGAGCAGGCCGATGAATTCGTCGATGCCATCCAGGCATTAGGTCGCCGGGTGAAAACGAACGCGCAGCAGCGAGAACTTTTTCCCGCGGAGAAGCGCTAAAGATGGTCGCCTTCAAGGAAGAATTTCCCTATTTGAAAGCTGAAACCGGCCAGCTTTTCGAATTCGATCGCGGCTGGTTGCGGGAAGCCATTACGCGGGCGGCGAACGACGCGGGCTATCCCAGCTGGTGGCTGACCGAGCACGTGACCGAAAGCATTGCCTTTTATCTTCGTCTGCGGAATGACGAGAGCTTTATTGCTTTCAATCAGCTATCACAAACCGTCCGCTACGTTTTGAAAGTGATTGGTTACAAGGAAATCGTACCGCACTTTAGTCCCACCCCGCCGCCAGTAACGATTTCATTGTTCGAAATTGCTTACAGCGCCGGAGGCGGATATGAACTGGCGTTTTTTGAAATGTTAACGCGCCGGCTGGAACTGCTGTTGCAAACCCAGGTGACCTCGGTGCAACTGGTCGCGCTCAATCCCTGCGTGAAACATCTGCGCGGTACGCGTGTATGGTCTCGGGCTTGCGATGTTCTGCGCGCGGAGATCGTTTGTTTCGTTCGCGAAAAACTTTCCGCGGCAAAAGATTTGCCCGAATTGAAGTGCTCGCTTCGTTAAACCGTGACGATTTTCGAGAAAATCATCGCCCGTGAAATTCCAGCTGACATTGTCCTGGAAAAAGAAAACCTGGTTGCGTTTCGGGATGTCAACCCGCAGGCGCCAGTCCATGTCCTGATTGTTCCGAAGCGAGCGCTGCCACGTTTACTCGATGCCAAGGCAAGTGATCGCGAGCTATTAGGTGACTTGTTGTTGGCCGCGGCCGAAGTAGCAAAAAAGCTCGAACTCAAAAACGGTTTCCGGGTTGTGATTAACAGTGGGCCCGACGCGGGGGAAAGCGTCCCGCATTTGCATGTCCACGTGCTCGGGCAGCGCCAGATGAGCTGGCCCCCCGGCTAATCTTCGGCGCTCTTCCAAGGATCGTAGGTGCCGATGGTCCAGAGATGACCTTCCAGATCTCGACAAGAAAAACTGCGCCCTCCATATTCCTCATCCTTGATTGGAATTAGGGATTTCGGCGCCGGCGTTTTGGCTCGTTCGTAAGTAACATCGGCATCCGTCCGGCTGTTTAATAAAGCGTCCCCGCTCGTTTTCGCGCACAGAGCCGAGCATGATCATTCCATCGCCAAAGCTCAATTGCGCGTGAGCCACGCCGCCGCTGTCATCAGGTACGACAAGATTTTTCCGGAGCCCGAAAACGCGGCAAAGCCATTCAATCGCCACCGGTGCGTTGCGATAGCGAAAGCTGGGCACAATCGTCGCCGGCTCGATCGCGAGGGAGCTGGCGCTTATTCCCTAACGATCACTGGCGCGTCGTCGGGGGTGTTTTCGAAAAAATGTCGCGCCATTCGCGGTGGGAGGCGGATGCAGCCGTGCGACGCGCGAAACCTCGGAACATAGCCAGCGTGCATGCCGTAGCCGCCGTTGAATCGCATGAAGTAAGGCATCCGGGCGCCATCAAAATGAGTGCCTGCGGGTTGCGCGTCTTTGCGGACATCGATGTTGGATTTCACCACCTCACCCCGGTTGTTGATGTAATCGCCGAATTCACTCGAGACATGATTTTTGTCCTTCTCGATTACATGGTAACGACCCGGCGGCGTGTCGAAGCCTCGCTTTCCCGTTGAAACCGTGCTTTCTCCAATCAGGCGCCGACCCTTGTAAAAGTAGGCGCGTTGCTCGGACACATGGACGACGATCTTGGCCGGCCCGGGTAAATGGTCGCCACGCCAGTAGCCTTCGGATGTAGCGCCACCGGGAAAAAAGTCGGGAAGCCTTTGCGCCCCGGCAGTGAGCTCTTCCCGAAAATCTGCGCAGCCGCCGAAGAGAATTACAAAGCAAACCCCGGCAAAGATTGAGACGATCTTCCGGCCCTTCATTTGACGGCGGACGCTAGTCATATCGTGAGAGAGTGCAACGGGCAGCGGCATTATGAAATTATGGGGAATCGGCGATGCCAACGCAGCAATCTCAATGCCGTTGCCAAAGGCTGCCGGAAAGACAACTGCTTTCGTTCATGCCTGGGCAGTTCTTCTAGGGTTTGACGCTGCCCGCGGGTGGAATACGCTCGGTTGATGGCCACGACTACCGAGCAGGCAATGTCATCGTCTGTTAAAAGGAGCACGCCCCCAGTGCAGCCGCCGATCAATCTCGAGCAGTGGATCGAGCAGAATCGCGAAAAATTTAAGCCGCCGGTGAGCAATCGTTACCTCTATGATGGTCGCGATTTTTTTGTGATGGTGATCAAGGGCCCGAAT
>QHQU01000159.1 GCA_003219925.1 Verrucomicrobiota bacterium | reverse complement strand
TTCGGCCAAATTCACCAGCGAACCAGCGCGCCTGCAGCTCGAGCTCATTTGGAATCTTGGGTAGCGCGATCAGTGGTCGCTCCCCAACGCGAGAGGTCTGTTCCCGCATCTCGGCGTAGCGATTGATCGAATGCATTCCCGGAGTTTCCTAGCGTAACCCTCAAGGAACGGCCATCTCGAAATGCCGTTAAAATCGGCTCCAACCGATCTGTCTTCTGTCGTTCTGAGGATGACAGAATGCCTATGAGGTGCCAGAAGGGGCCGCCACTCGTTGCAAATGGGTCTCCGAGGGCGGAGACGAGTTGCGGGTAAGATTTTGGCGAAGATAATCGCCGATCTTCTCTACCTCCGCCGCCCGCGAACGCGGGAAGACAAAAGAATATTTCTGGCCGCGTCCCTCTACCGGAAAGACGACGAGATTTTCGGAAAGAAATTTCGGCTCGCGCGCGATGGTCATACCATCGAGTTCGATCGTTTGTGCGACCGGCTTGGATCCTTTCCGCCCGACGAAAGTCAACTTGCGCGGTTCTTCGTTAGTGGCAACGAGCGCCCCAAAAAGATTGGGCGCGATGCGGCGGCCACGACCGCTCACGCATGGAATAGCCCAAGCGATGGTTTCGCCGAGCAAGTTTTGCTTACTGAAAACCGGCGCCAATTTTGGCGGCAGGTTCAGCGGCAATGTGGCTTCGCGATGGAAAAGGGCTGGTTCGTTTAGCTTTCGCCAAACCAGCCAAAGTTTTACCTTGGTCGCGCGCAAAATTCTTGGCGCAAAATAAAAGAACGCCACAAGTGCGATTAAAAAAATCGAGAACGCGATGATCGGATGATAGTGCAACAAAGCGAGCCCGCCGATCACTACTGCATCCTCACCGACACTGAGTGCAATATTTGAAAACGGCTCTGGCGATGTGTTTGAAAGGAGGCGGGTCGTAGCCTTGGCGGTGTGCGTCGCGAGCGCAGTAGTGCCTGCGAGCAACACAATGATAACATCCAAGGTTGGACTGGAATGTCCGAGAACCTGGATGGCGAGAAGCGCGCCCCCGATTGGTCGAATGATGGTATGGACAGCGTCCCAGACCGAATCAATCCAGGGAATTTTATCTGCGAAAAATTCGAGGAGAAAAAGAATGCCGGAAATAATCACGACGATTGGCTGGCCCAGGATCGCGAGCGATTGATATTGTGGGGCAAGAACGATCCAGTGGAAATGAATGGCAAGGCCAGTGGCGAAAACAGTCAGGTAAAGATTTAGCCCCGCCAGACAGGCAAGTCCGAGCGCGACACTGAGGAGATTCAATCTATCCACGCGAAATTATCGGTGCGCGGAAACGATTGTCACATGCGAGTTACAATCGAGATCAAATGACGAACCCCGAATGACGAATGACGAAATAATGACGAAATGGCGAAGCCCGAGTGAGTCGGCGAATCGCATTTTGCCATTCGGACTTGTCATTCCTTCGTCATTCGACATTCGTCAGTCGTCATTTCATACTGCGCCGTGCTCGATATTCGAATCGTTCGCGAACAACCAGATTTTGTTAAGAGCCGACTGGCGCTTCGCTGCAGTGGTGACGAAGAGAAGATCGACGAATTGCTCCGCGTCGATGCGGAACGACGCAAAGCGGAGACGGCGTTGCAGGCGCTCAACGCCGAACGCAAGAAACTGAGCAAGGCGATCGGCGGAATGCGGAGCCGCGGGCAGGATTCCCTCCAGTTGGAGAATCGTGTTCGCAAAATCGGGGAAGAGATCGCGCGCTTAAACGAAGACGTTAACCTGGTAGACGGGCAACAAAAGGAAATGCTGTTGGAGATTCCCAATCTGCCGCATTTGAAAGTGCCGATCGGGAAAGACGCCAGCGCCAATCCAGTGGTGCGTTCGTGGGGAGCGAAACCGAACCTCGACTCTCCGTTGGATCACGTCACCATTGGAACGAACCTCAAGTTGTTTGATCTCGAACGCGCTTCAAAGCTGAGTGGGAGCGGTTTCATCTGTTTTACCGGCGCCGGCGCGCGATTGGAGCGAGCTTTGATCCAGTTCATGCTCGATTTGCACACGCGCGAGCATGGTTACGAAGAAATGAGCCCGCCTTTTTTGGTGCGGCGCGAATGCATGATCGGAACATCACAGCTCCCAAAATTCGAAGCCGATATGTACGGACTGCAAAATAATCAACTCTTTCTCGCCCCGACTGCGGAAGTGCCGGTAACAAATTTTCACCGCGAAGAAATCTTGAGCGCGGATGAACTGCCAAAGAAATACGTTGCCTACACACCTTGTTTTCGCCGGGAAGCGGGTTCGGCAGGTCGTGAAACGCGGGGCATCATTCGCGTCCATCAATTCGATAAAGTGGAATTGGTCAAAATCACTACCCCGGAAAGTTCCGGCGAGGAACACGAGAGTCTGACCGCCGATGCCGAGAAAATTTTGCAATTGTTTGGGTTGCATTATCGCGTGATTGAACTTTGCGCCGCCGATCTCGGCTTTGGTGCCACCAAAACCTACGACATCGAGGTTTGGTCGCCGGGACAAAATGCCTATCTAGAAGTTTCGAGTTGCTCGAACTTCGCCGATTTTCAGGCGCGGCGGATGAATCTCCGGTTCAAGGATGCGGAAGGCAAAAACCATTTTTGCCATACTCTTAATGGTTCAGGCCTGGCCTTACCGCGATTGTTTGCCGCGCTGATCGAAACGGGTCAGCAGAAAGACGGTTCGGTGCGGCTGCCGGAAGAATTGCTGCCTTATTTTGGCGCGGAGCAGATTCGGTAAGGATACAGGTGCGCCACCGCCGCTCCTTGGAATAAGTTGGGCAGGCGTTCCCGCCTGCCGACTAATAGACCGGCAACCGGCGCGGTTGCCCTACAATTGAAGATCGAGTTGCTTGCGATCTTCCGCCGAAGTTTGCGCTTCGGTGGAGGGCAAAGGGAGCTCGTACCCCAGACGCTCGGCCAGCCGTTGTGCACTCTCCAGAGCAAACCCTTCGAAATGATTGTTCACGTAAGCGTAGACGGCACGAACATCCGAAAGTTGCCGGTCGATCTTCAAGGCCCAGCTTTCCATCGCGGCTTCGCGTTTCCAAAGCAGTTTTCTGTAGCGATGCCGGTGTTTGCCGTCCCGGTCATATTTAGTGGCGTAATCTCCGAGCAGCCGGACGTACAGAAAGTCGGTCGTCCGCGGCTGAAATTCAAAAGGCGCCAAATTACGCTCATTGAGCGGCGAAGTGTCCGCCCAAACCCAGCAGATGCGATGTTTTTCCAAAAGATGAATGAATTGTGGTCGATGCCAGCCGGGATGGCGAAATTCGATGGCAAAACGAAAATCCCGCGGCAATTGTTCGACGAATGAACGAAGCGGTACTTTCCCTTCTTTTGGAAGAAACGACGGCGGCAATTGGATGAGGATAATGTGTAACTTGGGGACGAGCGGTTCAACCGCGCGCAGAAACCCGCTCAACTCTGCCGCGCAATCGCGCAGCTTGCATTGGTGCGTGATCTCGCGGGGCAGTTTGCAAGAAAAACGAAAATGCGAAGGAGTGAGGTCGAGCCAGCGCCGTACCGAATCCGCGCCCGGAGCCGCGTAAAAGGTCGAATCGATCTCAACGGTCGGAAAATAGCGCGCATAAAATTCCAGCCACCGGGATTGGGGCAGGTCGCGCGGATAAAAAATCTCGCGCCAATCCTCGAAGCTCCAGGCACAAGCCCCAATCCGGATTTTTTGCTGCTCATTCAGGTTCACTGCCTTCAAGTTACTTCAGACTTGAGCGAACGAAAAAGCACCAACGTTGTCTAAAAACCCGCCTTCCGGAGGCTCATTTTTGTGCCGGCTAGCTTGACTGGATGCCGGAGGCAAATACCCTGCCACGTTCCATGCGATTACGATTGTTTATTACTATAATGGGAGTGCTCTGTCTCGCCGGTGGCGGACAGGCGTCGATCATTTTCCGACCGGGAGAGAAAGTGAAATATGTCGGTCCCGGGGAGGAAGAAATCAGCGGAAACGCGCAGCAGCTTTACGACAAGGCGCAAGAGGCGGAGAAACAGGGAAATATGGGCCGCGCGATCAAGGCCTATACTCAACTTTTGAAGAAGCACCCCAAGGACGCCCTGGCTCCAGGCGCCACTTATAGAGCGGCACAGTTGCTCGAGTTCGAGGGCGACTATATGAAAGCAGCCATGACCTATCGCTGGTTGGTGGAAAGATATCCCAGCAGCCCCAATTTCGACGAAGCGATCGAGGGGCAGTTTCGTGTCGGTGAAATGTATCTTTCCGGAAAGAAAATAAAGATGCTCGGAATTCCAATTGCGACCTCATTGGATCGTGCGGTTGAAATCTTCGCTGCGATCGTGCGGACCGCGCCCTTCGGCAGATATACCGCCCGGGCTCAGTTCGATATCGGTCTGGCCCGGCAGAAACAGTCTGCAAATGATGCTGCGATTCAGGCCTACCAGGCCGTGATCGACAAATTCCCCAATGATCCGATTGCGGCGGACGCGCAATATCAAATCGGATATATTTGGTACGAAGCGGCGCGTCTCGGGACTAATGATCAAGCCGCGACCCAAAACGCCAGGACGGCATTCGAAGATTTCCTCTTTCGTTATCCAAAGAGCGAGAAAGCACAGCAAGCCCGCGAAAATCTTGAGCGTCTGCAGCAGAAATCGACCGGCGATGCCATGAAGATTGCCAAATTTTACGACAAGGAGAAAGCTTATCGCGCGGCCGTCATTTACTATGGGCAAGTAATTCGGGAGCACCCGGGAACGACGGCGAGCGCTGAAGCCCAAAAACGGATCGATCAAATTCGCGCGAAGGTGGGTCCAACGGCTTTGACGCCGGCCGTTGCGGTGAACGAACCGAAGAAAAAGCAAGTGGCTTCACGAGCTCCCGCCGGCAATCCCAGACCCTCCTTCCGCAATGGCGACGCCGAAGTTGCTCCGCTCCCACCACCGGAACCAGATTCGAACTTGCCGCCGCCGGCCTCGCTTTTGCCACCGACAACGACGGCGCCTGAGCCGTCCCCAAGCCCGGAGTCATCGCCTGCTCCGGAAGCCGCTGCCACGCCCGAGCCCTCCGCCTCGCCTGATTCTGCCGCTTCGCCGGCGCCGTGAAAAACCTCCTCACCGCGGTCTGTTTGCTTCTTACCAGTTGCCTTGGCTACCACGTGGGGCCGGTGAAACCCGGTGTTCTGCGCGATGTCCACCTTGTTGCGGTGCCGACGTTTGAAAACAAAACCTTACTGCCGCGCGTCGAAGTGCTCGTTACCGACAGTGTTATCAAACAACTGCAACAGGACGGTACTTACAAGATCGCCGACCAGGGTAATGCCGATGCCGTCTTAAAGGCTGAGATCACCGAAATTAATCGTACTCCCGCGCGATCGGTGCGCGGCAACGTCCTTGCCACGACGGAGTTTAACCTCACCATGCACGTAAGGTATAAACTTGAAGCGCACGGCGGTACTTTGCTCATGCCCTATGCCGACGTCGTGGGCACCACCAGTTTTTTCGTTGGGACTGATGTTACGACCGACGAGCGACAGGCTTTGCCCCTGGCAGCCGAAGAACTCGCGACCCATCTTGTAACCCAATTGAGCGAAGGCTGGTAATTCCCAATGAAAGGCGAGGAGCACCTTTGGGGAGTCCTCAATGACAAGCTTGATACTCTGAGCGCGACCAATCACCTGGCCGAAGCGATCCGGGTAGGGGAAAGCGCGCTAGAAATCGCCAAACGGAGCTTCGGCGCCGGTGACGCCAGGCTGGCCTTCAGCTACGAAAAACTTGGTTTATTGCATGAACAGAACGGGAATCGCTCGGGAGCGAAGGCTTATCTGGTCAACGCTCACCGGCTGCTGGCCAGGATGCGACCCGCCGATGATGAAGCTGTTTTCCGCTCTTCCCGGCGACTGGGGCAACTCTGTAATGAGCTTGGCCATACTGAAGAAGCGATCGATTTTTTTGAGCAGGCGGTCGCAGCGGCTCCGCAGGTGCCCGGACTACCGTTTTCTGATCTAGGCGCCCTGCTGAACAATGTTGCTCTTATGTGCCGCAAAGCCGGCCGCGGCACCGCCGCTGAACCATACTACCTCCGTGCTCTTCAAATTTACGAAAGCCAACTCGGGCCGGAACATCCCGATGTCGCTTCCGTACTGAATAATCTCGGCGTCTTTTATACAAACGAGAAGCGTTTTACGGAGGCGGAGCAGGTTCATCTCCGCGCGCTCGCCATCCGCGAGAAAGTATTTCCTCCCAGCCACCCCGACATCGCCCAATCGAAATGCAATCTCGCGGTCGTTTATCATTCGCGGGGCGATTACGAGCGGGCTTCAGAACTTTATCGCGCTTCACTCCAGGCTTGGGAGGAAGCGACGGCCAAGCCGCCAGAGGAATACGAAGTCGTGGCGGCGAACTACGCCGATCTTCTCCGTTCACTCGGTAAGGCCCGTAAAGCGCACGCGCTCGAAAACCGGGCCCGCAAGAAACGACGCGGTTGATTGCGGTTGCGCAGGCTGCGCGGATAAGTCAGCTTCCCTCCGCCAATTTTTCGAGCTCACGTGGCGGAACTGGCAGACGCGTACGGCTCAGGACCGTATGGGGCAACCCGTGGAGGTTCGAGTCCTCTCGTGAGCATTG
>QHQU01000158.1 GCA_003219925.1 Verrucomicrobiota bacterium | reverse complement strand
GCTCGCCGAAAAATCTGCGGCGTCTGCATCGCGAAAACATTTTGCCGCTCGATCGAGCCGCTGACGACCTGATTTGCGTCGGCAAACTTGAGCGTGTCCGTGATCGGCGCCGCCAAAACTGCCGCGCCATGTTTCCGCGCCGCCGAGAAGACGCGCTCGATTTCGCGGGGCGTAATCAACGGGCGCGCGGCATCGTGCACCGCCACAAACTCCGAATTTTCGGCTAACTCTTTCAGGCCAGCCTGCACCGAATCCTGTCTTCGCTCACCTCCGCGAACCACTGCGCGGACTTTTCTTCCCCCGGCCCGGTTGATCGCATCTTGGACGAGCTTGGGGTCCCGACAGACGACGATGATTTCGCTTACTGATTCCGCTTCTTCGAATGCCGCCAGCGCATGTTCGAGAACGGACCGGTCGCCGAGCTTTGAAAATAACTTATCAAAACCGACGCGCTTGCTGCTGCCGGCTGCGACGATGATGGCGGTGAGCATCTTTGAATCGTTAATTGCCAGTCCGTGAATCGTGAACTGTGAATCGCTACATGGTCAAATCGTTATACCGATTCACGTTTTAACGATTTAACGAATCACGAGCCCAACTGTCGTGATACCTCCGCGCTCAGTGTTTTCCCATCGGCGCGCCCCGCAATTTTCGGCTGCAACGCTTTCATCACTGCGCCCATTTGCGCGCGCGAACTCGCACCGACTTCGCGAATGGTGTCGGCAACGATCTTTTGCAACTCTGCCACGCTCATCGCCTGGGGGAGGTACTGATTCAGCACCGCAATCTCCGCTTTCTCTTTTTCCGCCAGCTCGGCGCGCCCGCCCTTTTCAAAACTTTCGATCGAATCCTGTCGCTGTTTTACTTGTTTGCGAACTACCGCAATCGCATCGGCATCGTTAAGTTCACCATCGGCGCCGACTTTCTCGATGGTCGCGTTTTTGAGCGCGGCTTTGAGCAAGCGAAGGACGCTCAGGCGCGCAGCATCCTTTGCCCGCATCGCATCCTTCAAGTCTTCGTCGATTCGCTTCTGCAACGACATATCGCGAGGCTATCGATGCGAGACGCGCGCGCAACTGCCTTCCCGACTGGGTAGCGTAGGAAAACCGTCGACGAAATTCTACAGACCGTGTCGCGGCAGTATTTTCGGGTAGCGCACGCGTCTCGCGTGTTAACGCCAGTCCGGCTCGGACTTTCGGCGTCGCGCCGAAACAATCTTTTCCTGCAAAAGTCCGCGCTGGCGAGACGCGTGCGCTACCCGATCAAGATTGAAGACTGCGCAGCCGTTCCGCGCAATTCCTTGCCGACTCGACGTCGCTCACGGAAATCGCTTCTACATCCTTGTTCGTGCGTTTCAACAAACCCGCCAGCACGCCACCCGGTCCCAGTTCGATAAAGAAATCGCAACCGCGCCCGACCATGCCTTCCATGCAATCGACCCAGCGCACCGTCCCAGTGACCTGATCCTGCAGAGTTCGACGAATTTCCGGCAACGTGCTCACTGCTTCGCCGGTAACATTGCTAAAGACAGCGAATGAGGGTGGGTGCATCTCAATTTCAAGTAACGCTTCGCTCAGCTTTTCATGCGCTCTTTCCATCAAACGCGAATGGTACGCGCCCGCCACGTTCAACATTGTCGCCCGGCGGATGCCATGTTCTTTGGCCAGTGCCACTGCCATCTCAATCTTGGCCCGCTCACCCGAGAGCACAATTTGTCCAGGCGAATTAATGTTCGCGACATCGACATCCGCATCGGCGGCCAAAGCAATTCGCCGCGTCGCTGCACCAGTCTCAATCCATTTTCAAAATCAAATGTCCCGGCAGCAGCGTGCGCGGTCATTTCCCCGAGAGACAAACCGGCTGCCGCTTCAATCGGGAAATTTCCTGCAAGCTCGCGCAACACCGCGAGGCAGGCCAGTCCGTGAACAAAAAGCGCCGGCTGACAATTCGAGGTCTTGGTTAGTTCCTCGATTGGCCCCCTCCAGGTAACATCGGTTAGCTTACGGGCAAGAATCGCGTCGGCTGAGGTGAACATCTCCGCCGCGACAGTAAATTCGTCCGCCAGATCTTTTCCCATCCCGACGGTTTGCGCGCCTTGCCCTGAGAAAAGGAGTCCGATCTTTTTTGCCATTAGCGTATAGTTTGCGCGCCTCATTACAGGTTGCGAGTGGATTTCCTCTGCTGGGGAGCACAGGCTGCCAGCCTGTGGCAGTCGGCCGCTGTGCCGACTGGACTCAGGTCAGCTAGGCATGGGATGTGGCGGTCTCGTGACCAGGTGGTTCGGACCGCGGTCGATATCAGAATTCCGCGCTACCCGGGGTGCGGGCAAAGGGAATGACGTCCCGAATGTTTGCCACGCCGGTCACAAACATGAGCATCCGTTCGAAGCCAAGGCCGAATCCGGAATGGGGCACGGTACCGTAGCGGCGGAGATCAAGGTACCATTTGTAATCGGCCGGATCCATTTTGTGTCGGCGCATGTTCTCTTCCAAGATCTCGAGGCGTTCTTCACGCTGACTCCCCCCGACGATTTCGCCGATTCCAGGAACAAGCAGATCCATTGCGGTCACAGTTCGATTGTCATCGTTCAACCGCATGTAGAAGGGCTTGATCTCCTTTGGATAGTTAAAGACCGTAACCGGACATTTGAAATGCTTCTCGGTCAGCCAGCGTTCGTGCTCTGACTGCAGATTTAATCCGTATTCGACCGGAAACTCGAACTTTTCTCCGCTCTTCTTTAACAGTTCAATTGCCTCGGTGTAGGTACTTCTCTGGAAAGGGCGTTCCAACACGAAATCCAGTCGATTGAGCAGTTCCTTGTCGACAAATTTCGCGAAAAGTCCCAGCTCTTCCGGACATTTCTCGCGAATATCCTGTATAAGGTACTTCACAATTTCCTCCGCCAAATCCATGTTTCCGTTCAAATCGGTAAAAGCCATCTCCGGTTCGATCATCCAAAACTCGTTAGCGTGGCGTGAAGTATTCGAGTTTTCGGCACGGAAGGTGGGACCAAAGGTATAAACTTTCGATAAGGCAGAAGCGAACGCTTCGGCTTCGAGCTGTCCGCTGACTGTCAGGTAAGTCGAACGACCGAAGAAATCCCTTGCGTAATCAATATCACCGCTGGCCTGTCGCGGTGGGTTTTTGCAATCGATGGCGGTGACGCGAAACAATTCGCCCGCGCCTTCGCAGTCGCTCCCAGTGATGATCGGCGTATGAATGTAGTAAAACCCACGTTCCTGGAAAAACTGGTGAATGGCGAAGGCAAGGCGGCTACGAACACGGAAGACGCAACCAAACAGATTTGAGCGCGGACGCAGATGCGCCATTTCGCGCAGGAACTCCGGAGTATGTCCTTTTTTCTGCAAGGGATAGCTGTCATCCGATGCTCCAACAATGCTCACTTCATCCGCGACTACTTCCCAGTTTTGTCCCTTGCCTTGTGACGCGACCAGCGCCCCGCGCACGATAATGGAAGCGCCAGTGATCAACCGCTGTACTGCGGCATAATTCGGCAGAGTGTTCTTGGCGATGACCTGCAGATTCCGCAAGCTGGAACCGTCATTGAGTTCGATGAAAGAAAAATCCTTGGAATCACGGCGTGTTCGAACCCAGCCTTGCACCAATATCGGCGCAACCGGCACAGTCTGATTTAACGCATCTTTGACCGAAGTCGGTGACGGCATGGCGGAAGGTGGACGAAGCGATGGACACACTCAAGCGCTGGCCAGGCATCTCTCGGCTGTCGTCGCCCCAAAGCTGGAGGGTATGATTTTTCCACGTATCCCTCACCTGGCGCTTCGCGTCCTTCTCTCCCCATGGGAGAGGATTGAGGTGGGCCACGATCATCGTCTGTAGAAGCGCTGTCCGGCCGCTACACTACAGCCCGCGACGGCGCCTCGGCGTTCATCGGATTGAAACACGAGAGCTCAAGCGACTTGCGATTCCTACGGACACTGCTCAAAATCGTGGCGTGGGATTGTTTTTTTGCATCAGTCTTAGTTCGCGAAAACTAGCCGCTCTCGGATTATCTCTATGCCTTATCACCGGTTGTGGAGGCAATGCCCGTGATATTGTTGGCACTTGGCGCACCTCCCCGGACCCGAATGCGATGATTTGGGAATTCTCCAACGATGGGTCGGTCCTGATGGGTCCGAATCGCGGCCGCTACACCTTCGGAGACAACAACCGGATTAAGATTGAGACCTCAATCGCTACATCTGTTTATCAGATTGAACTCGTCGGCGACAAAATGACCTTAAAAGAACCTAGCGGTTCAAAGCTCGTCTTAACGAGAGTCAAGTAGGATCATGGCTACCGCGCGTGATTCAGTTTGTGCATTAGTAAATAACCAGACCGACCCGAATCCGTGAATATGGGCAACCCCGATCTCAACGAAGTGCCGCTGGCGCGCCGGCTGGGTCTATTCGACGCCACTATGATCGTAATGGGCGGAATTATCGGCGCGGGAATTTTTGTGAACCCAGCGGTCGTCGCGCGCTACGTTCATACGCCCCTCCTCGTGCTCGCCGCCTGGCTGATAGGCGGAATGATCGCGCTAATTGGCGCATTTGTTTACGCCGAGCTCGCTGCGCTGCGACCTCGCGTGGGCGGACAATACGCTTACTTGCGCGATGCTTACCACCCAATCGTCGCTTTCCTCTACGGTTGGACTCTCCTTCTCGTCGTCCAGACCGGCGGAATGGCGGGCGCAGCCATCATCTTCGGTCGCTACTTCTGCGAACTATTCGATCTTTCCATTTCCGAACAAGTTGTCGCTACCGTGGCGCTGGCGATTCTGACGGCGGTTAACTGTCTGGGCGTTCGTGCTGGAAGCAATGTACAAAGCGCGTTGATGTTAATTAAACTAATGGCAATCGCGCTCTTGATTGGGGTCGGATGTCTCGGACCGGTCAAAACCAGCGCCGCAGGAGTGGAGTTGCCGGCCGACTCCGGCGGTTTCGCGGGACTGGCCCGAGCCATGGCACCCGTTCTTTTTGCCTATGGCGGCTGGCAGACGGCAAGTTTTGTCAGCGGCGAAATGCGCAATCCGCGACGTGACCTGCCGCGCGGACTACTTATCGGAGTGATCGGTGTAATCCTGTGCTATGTTTTCGTTAGCTACTCGTGTGTGCGCGTATTGGGGGTAGCGAATCTTGCGCGCACAAGCGTCCCCGCTTCTGAAGTGATGCGTCATGCTTTCAGCGAACGCGGCGCCCAGGTGATCGCAGCCGGGATTGCAATTTCAACTCTTGGATTCCTTAGCCAGAGCATTCTGACCGCACCGCGCGTTTACTATGCCATGGCGCGCGACCGCGTTTTCTTTAAAGCCGTCGGTTATCTTGATCCAAGAACACGGGTGCCGACGGTAGCAATCGTTCTCCAAGGTTTTTGCGCGGCGGTAATCGCGTTCACTGGAAAATATGACCAGATTCTCAATTACGTCGTGTCGATCGACGTGCTCTTTTTCGGACTCACCGGAGCTTCTTTATTAATCTTTCGGGCGCGTCTTAAGGGCGAGACTTCGGAGGAGGGGCGACTTCGGGTTCCGGGGCATCCAATTACAACAAGTATTTTTGTCCTTGCCTGCTGGGCCATTTCAATTAGCACCGTCGTGCAGTTCCCGCGCAACGCGGGCATTGGCGTTGGTATCCTCGCCGCCGGTGCCCTGATTTACCCGCTCTGGCGATCGGGCGCGCAGGGCGCGTCTCCGCCGCGAAATTCTTCGCCTTCGCCCGACGTAATGTGATTACACTCTCAAGGTGATCTTGGGATTCTTGAAGCGGCGCCGGCGACAGCGTCTGCGGGCTCAACCACTCCCGCCGGCATGGCGTTCGATTATCACTCGTAATCTTCCAATTTTTCAGCGACTGCCGCCCGAGGATCAGATTGAATTATTAGGTCATGTTCAAGTATTCCTGCGGGAGAAGCATTTCGAAGGTTGTGGCGGCCTCGAACTAACCGATGAAATCCGCGTAACGATTGCCGCGCAGGCCTGTCTTCTCCTGCTTCATCGTGAGACAGACTACTACCCCAAGCTAACCTCGATTCTTGTCTATCCCGCGGGTTACACTGCGTATGAAACGCGGCCCTTTGCCGGTACTGTTTTGGAGGAAGGCGGTGAAAATCGGCTCGGTCAAACCGGGCGCCGGCTGGGATCGCTCGTGCTCGCCTGGGATGATGTGAAACGGGGTGCGGCCGATCCATCGGACGGAACGAACCTTGTTTTGCACGAGTTCGCTCACCAACTCGACTTCGAAGATAATGCCAGCGACGGTGCGCCAGCGTTGGCCACGCGGGCTGAATATCTGGCGTGGGCACGGGTGATGAGCCGGGAGTTCAGAGCTTTGTGTGACGCGGATCGAGCTGGAACGCCCACCGTGCTGGATCGCTACGGTGCGACGAACCCGGCCGAGTTCTTCGCCGTCGCAACCGAGGCGTTTTTCGAACGTCCGCGTGTCCTTCGCGCCAGGCATCCAGAACTGTACGCCGAATTCGCCCATTTCTTCCGGCAGGATCCCATTCGCTATTCTGGCGAGCCTACTACTGCTCGACACGAATGAATCCAAGTGCCCTCAATTCAATCATGAGCTTCACCTTCCGTCGGCCAAGGTTATATTGAGGCGATGCCAAGTCTTAACGCCAGCAGCGGAACAATCTTCATTCTTCAGATACTAACCTCGGCATTTCTCGGGATTCTCTTTTTGCAATCGGGCATCGATAAAATCGTAGATCGCCGCGGCAATCTTGAGTTTCTTCAAGGTCATTTTGCCAAAAGCCCGCTTTCCGGAATCGTGCCGTTGCTGGTGACGCTGATCACGGTTCTGGAACTGTTAGCTGGTGTCCTCAGTGCAATAGGATGCGTTCTAAATGTTGTCATGCATGAACCAACCGTTGCCTTCTATGGTGCGGTCATCTCCGCCTTTTCCATCCTCGGCCTCTTTTTTGGTCAGCGAATGGCCAAAGATTACGCCGGTGCGGCCGTTCTTGTTCCCTATTTCCTGCTTACCCTTGTCGCCATCTACCTGCTCGCCCGCTAAGAAATAAACGCAGATCGCTGTAGGGCAACCGCTCCGGTTGCCGACGAAAGTAAATGGCAGGCGACGCGACTGCCCTGCAATTAAGATCTGTTGGGGAATCAAATCCGTGTCATCCGCGTAATCCGCGGTTAAATTAAAAAATGCCGCGGTCCAGAACAAGCGCTGGTCTTTTAATGTTCCGAAGATGGAACGACACACTGGAGGTGCTACTAGCTCATCCAGGCGGCCCGTTTTTTCGAAAGAAGGATGATGGCGTTTGGACGATACCCAAAGGCGAAATTGAACCGGGCGAAGATTTACTCAGCCGGGCCCGAACGGAGTTCGAAGAAGAGGTAGGAATTCCTGCGAACGGCGATTGGATCGATCTCGGATGGGTAAAGCAGAAGGGCGGCAAGACTGTTTACGCCTGGGCCTTCGAGGGAAATTTGCCGGATAGCTTTCAGGTTTGCTCGAACAATTTCGAAATGGAGTGGCCGCCGGGCTCGAGAAAGATGCAAAGTTTTCCAGAAGTCGATCAAGCCTGTTTCTTTCCACTGGAAGAAGCGAGGCGCAAATTGAAGGAAGCGCAAACGCCCTTCCTTGACCGGCTGGTTGAGGCCTTGGGTAGCGCACGCATCCCGCGCGCATAGCGTCGAGTCTCTTCGGCGATCCTTTAAAAGCTCCGCAGAATGCGGTGCTAACGCACGCATAATGGGCGCGCTACCCATCCAGTCGTTGTATTGTTAGCCATCTAGCGATGCCAAGACCATTCTTTCTTTTCGCTCCGGGTGCGGGCGCACCATCAACGCATCCCTGGATGCAAAAGTGGAAAGGTTATTTGGAATCCATTGGTGAGGTGGCGCTGTTTGATTACGATTATATGCGCGAGGGAGGGAAACGGCCCGATCCGCCGCCACAACTCATCGCCGCGCATCGATCCGCTTTAGCCGAGATACGCAAGAAATCATCCGGACCAATTTTTCTGATTGGGAAAAGCATGGGCGGGCGCATCGGCTGCCATGTTGCGCTCCAAGAAGAAGTCGCGGGCCTCATTTGTCTTGGTTATCCACTCTGCGGCGGCGGTGATCGGACAAAATTGCGTGATAAGGTTCTACGCGAGTTACAAACACCAATTCTCTTTATCCAGGGAACGCGTG
>QHQU01000157.1 GCA_003219925.1 Verrucomicrobiota bacterium | reverse complement strand
GATGAAAGCCGAGAAAGGGGCAATGCCTTACATCATTGGCGTCTCCGTTCTGTTCGGTCTGTTACTGTCCATCGCGCTGGTTCTGCTCATCGTACTCGAAATTCAGTGGATCAAATATTGGAGCCGAATTTTGCAACAGAACGGGGCTGCCTCCAAATCCCGATAATTTGTATTGGCGTTGCCGCGAGAATTTGAACATTTCCCTAATCCGAGCGACTAATTCAAATCCGTGACGAATCTGCTTCGCACTCGCGCTTTGCGTTTACCGCTCGTCTTGCTCATCGCTGCAGCTTGGTTCGGTATTTCAAATCACTGCGCTTTGGGCGCACTGCAACACGCATCTGCGATGCAGTTGCCGAAGTGTCATGCTAGTAATCCCGAGAACCCGGCGCCAGCGAAGCACAATCAGAAGAGTGAAGTCGAATGTTGCAAAGTGCTGCGTGCGACTTTGCTGGTGGCGTCGAGCAGTTTCGTCGCGGGCGACACGCTCTCATTCGCTCCGTACATTTACGTCCTTCGCTTCATCCCGGCTGCGGATCAGTCTCAGCTTGGTCGCTTTTGCGAATGGGACACCGGTCCACCCGGAGCGGCTTCGTTTGCTGAATCGGTTCTTCAGCAGAGCATTCTCGCGCACGCTCCTCCTGTTTCTCTGAGCTAACGCGCAGCGCCCCGTTCATCGGGTTTTCACGCGTTCGCTCCTTTCCTGGCACGCCGCGCGTTGCGTCGTGCCTGCGTCTCCCTCGGCTGCGCACTGCGCTGCCGTTTCTCACAACAACCGTAATTCAAGCACAATCAAGAAAATGAAAATACTAATACAAAAACTTACAACGCTGGTCTGCGCGGCGATTGCTTTCGCAACGATGCAATCCCTCGCACAGGCGGCCAATCTTTCAGATCAGGACAAGAAATTCCTGACGAGCTACGAAAAAATCCACGTCGCTTTAGCCGCAGACGATTTGGCAAGTGCGAAAGCGGCTGCAACTGAACTGGACGATTCGGGGAGCGATATCGCCAAGGCAAATTCGTTAAAGGATGCGCGAACTGGGTTCGAAAAACTCAGCGCGCGCGCCAAGACGACAGCGGCCGGTCAAAGCGGCTATCACGTCGCCCACTGCCCAATGCTTAACAAAGATTGGGTGCAAACATCGACGACGATCTCCAATCCCTATGGCGGCAAAGGGATGGTCGGGTGCGGAGAAATCCAAAAATAATATGAAGAATAAAACAAGACGTATCGTGCCATTTTTCGCGGCCTTCACACTCATCACAGCGGCGGACGCGTTCGCGCATAATCCAAACGGAAAAGCCGATCCGATGAATGCGTCGCTCGAAGCGCTTAAGGGCGCGGAGTTCGAGCAAAGCTTCTTGCAGCAGATGATTCAACATCATCGCAGCGGGATTGAGATGGCGAAACTCGCAAGCGATCACACAGCGCGAGCCGAATTGCGGCAGTTCGCCGAAAAGATGATCTCAAAGCAGCAAGCGGAAATCGACAAGATGACCGGCTGGCTCAAGAGCTGGTACAACGCTTCCCCGAAAGAAGTCGCGAACGAGGCTGCCGACAAGGACATGAAGATGCATATGTCGATGTTGAGCGGAAAGAAAGACTCGGACTTCGACAAAGCGTTTCTTGAGATGATGCCAAAGCATCATCACGCCGCGGTCGAAATGGCCGAACAAGCCGAGAAGAAAGCAACGCATCCTGAGCTAAAGGAATTGGCGGCGACAATGGCGAAAGATCAGCAGGCGGAGATCAAACAGCTTAAGGACTGGGCGCAATCCTGGTTTGGTCCTGCCTAACCAGTCGCCCCCCCGACACGACGTCAGGGTGAGTGACGAGCGATGAACATTTTCTTCAAACACCTGAGCGATCCGGAATACATGCACGTATTGCTTAATCCGTTGCCCGTTTACGGACTTGTGATCGCGGTGATTGGATTAGCACTGGCGCTGATTTTTCGCAGCCGTCCTGCGAGTATCATTGCGCTGGCGCTTGTGTTCATCAGCGGCATCTCAGCCTGGCCAGTGCTGTCGTATGGGCAAGCCGCCTACGATCGAGTCAAATCGATGTCCGATCCCGCGGGTGAACAATGGCTCGATGAGCACATGGAGCGCGGTGAGAAGTTGATTTACGCGTTTTATATTCTCGCCGGACTGGCAGCCGCTGGAATGATTGTGCCGATCAAGTGGCCGCGCACGGCAACGCCGCTTGCGACAACAGCTCTTGTTCTGGGTTTCACCACGCTTGGAATCGGTGGCTGGATTTCATATGCAGGCGGTCACGTCCGTCACAAGGAATTCCGGTTCGAATCTCCGCCACCGGCACGCGCTGAAGAACATCATCATGGCGACGAACAACAGGCGGTCGATTCGCATCAGCACGCCCCTGAAGAGTCACCAGCTGAATCGGCACAGCCGCAGATGGAACGCGCCGATCATGACAAAACGCCAAACGGTGCCGAACAACCAAAGACCGAGGAAGAAAAGAAGCAGCTGGAAGCGAGCCGACTGCAATTGGAGGCGAGCAGGCTTCAGCTCGAAGCAAGCCGCAAACAATTAGAAGTCAGCGGTGGTGCGAGTCCATCGGCTAGCCAGAGCGCGAGTCCTTCGGTGTCGCCGGAACACAAGCATGATGAACATCCGCGTTGATCGGCCGAAACTGGTCTGCGCAATTGTTGGCGCGGGACTATTGGCGGGATGCGCGTCGATAACTCCATTGCCTTTTCCACCGGGTAATCCGGCCGATGCAACAATCCGCGTTCCAGTGCGGACGCCTGACAACTTGCTCGCGCACGATGAGACAACAGTCGCGATCGAAGGCGAACTGAGTCAAACCGCAAGCAACGCGAAAAGTGCGGAGAGCATGCAACACATGAATCACGGCAACATGCCAGGGATGCAGCACGGCGAGATGCAGATGGAGGATCAGCAGGCGAAACCAACTGATGTTGAGGCGGAAAAGAAAGTGCTTGCTGATGAGATGAAGAAAACGGCGGATGAAATGAAGCGAACCTCCGACGCAATGAAACGGCAGTCAGCGAAGCAAAGGCCGAAGAAGAAAGGGACGCCGCCCGAATGAAAGCAATTCTCTGTCTGGCCTTTTTTCTCGCAACGAGCGTGTGCCCGGCAGCGTCACTGGACGAATCGTTCAAGAACGTTTCTAACACGATTTTGTCGCGCACCGGCGAGCGTGTCCAATGGAACCGAGGCACGCCACAAGACGCCGAAGCCGAACGTTACGTTCGGGCACTGTTGAAGCGTCCGCTCACACCGAATAGCGCCATTCAGATCGCGTTGCTCAACAATCGCGAATTGCAAGCAACCTACGAGGAGATCGGGATTGCACAGGCCGATGTAATCCAGGCGGGACTGCTAAGAAATCCGCTTTTTTCCATCGAGCGACGTTTTCCCGGACAAGCGTTGGAAGCAGAATTGGTAACCGAATTTATCGACGTTTTATTCTTACCGTTGCGTAAGCGCGCTGCGAAAGCGCAATTGGAAGCAGCAAAGTCGCGTGTTGGAAATGAAATCCTGAAAATCGTCGCCGAAGTCCGCGCGGCCTTCTACGAACATCAAGGCAATCTGCAACTCGGCGATCTTGGCGTTGAAGTTGAGAAGGCCGCCGCAGCGTCCGCGGAAGCGGCATTACAACTTCATCAAGCGGGCAACACTCGCGATCTCGATCTTGCCAGCGAAGAGGCAATGCATGTTCAGGCAAAACTTGATGTCGCAAAAGGACAAGCACTGGCGATCGACACGCGTGAAAAACTAAACAAGCTAATCGGAGCGTGGGGTGAGCAAACCGAATGGACAATCGCGCCACGCTTGCCTGATCCGCCAAAAAACGAAGTCAAAACAGGCGGCTTGGAGTCGCGTGCCGTCGAACAACGCCTCGATCTTGTGGCGATGCGATACGAAGCGTTAAGTCAGGCGCAGAGTCTCGGGTTCGCGCGCGTTCAGGCGGTGGCGCAGCAATTTGAAATTGGTGGTCGATATGTTCATGAAATCCAATCGGAGCATTCGACAGGACCAATCATAAGAATTCCAATTCCACTTTTTGATTTCGGACAAGGCGTCAAAGCGCGAGGCGAAGCAAAACTGCGTCAACTTCAACAGCGCTATCTTGGACTTGCAGTCGAGATTCGGTCGGATGTTCGCGCCGCGCGCGACCGCATGCTCAATGCGCGTGCGATTGTCGATTATTCCAAATCGACCGTCCTGCCGCTACGTCACCGCGTGGTCGAAGAATCGCAGCTTCAATACAACGCGATGCAAATAAGTTTATTCGATTTACTGCGGGCGAAGCAGGAGGAAGTCAACGCTGCGCGGCAATCCGTGGAAGCGCAGCGCGATTACTGGGTCGCGCGTGCTGAGCTGGAAAAAGCGGTCGGCGGCCCGCTTAACGGAAAAACGCTGCAGCTAACCGACAATAAAGAAATTGCGCGAGGAAGATAATTATGATCACACGACGTAGATTCTTAACAGGAACAGCTGCTGCCGCGGGAGGCGTTTCATTATTGCGCGGCGTCATCCCTGCGAATGCGCAGACAATATCGCCGACGGCAACCGTTCCGCTGGCACAACCAGGTCGCGATTATACGCCGACGATAACGCCAAATAATGTTTCGTTGCCGTGGAAAATCGTTGATGGCGCGAAGGTCTATCACTTGATCGCAGAAGAAGTGAAACATGAGTTCGCTCCCGGTCTTGAGGCGTTCTGCTGGGGATTTAATGGCCGGGTCCACGGTCCGACAATCGAAGCGGTCGAAGGAGATCGAGTCCGAATCTACGTCACCAACAAGTTACCGGCTGCGACAAGTATTCATTGGCACGGAATCATTCTGCCCAACGGAATGGATGGCATCAGCGGCCTGACGCAATCGCCTATCAAGCCGGGTCAGACGTTTAAGTATGAGTTCACTCTCCGGCAGCACGGCACGCACATGTATCACTCCCATCACGATGAAATGACGCAGATGGCTCTTGGTTTGATGGGTCTGTTCGTAATTCATCCGCGTCAACCGAAGTATCGTGTTGATCGCGACTTCGCTTTCATGCTGAGCGAATGGCGCATTGATGTGGGTACGATGCGCCCGAATCCAAATGAGATGACGGATTTCAATGTCTTCTCGATGAATGCTCGCATTTTTCCGGGGACACAACCGATGGTAGCGAAGCTTGGTGATCGAGTTCGGATTCGCTTCGTCAATCTGAGTGCGATGGATCACCATCCGATGCATCTACACGGACATACATTTCGCGTGGTTGAAACGGATGGTGGTCAAATTCCGGAGTCGGCGCAGCAAATCGAAACGACAGTGTTAGTTCAGGTTGGGAGCGCGCGAGTAATTGAGTTTGTCGCGGACAATCCCGGTGATTGGCCGGTGCATTGCCACATGACGCATCACACCATGACGCAGATGGGCGACAAATTTCCCAACACGATCGGAGTCAAGCCCGGCAAGTTGGACGAGAAAATCCGCGCCTCACTTCTTCCGGGTTACATGACAATGGGTGAAAGCGGAATGGCTGACATGGGAACTATGGGGATGCCAGTTCCACGCAACAGTTTGCCGATGATGGGCGGACCGGGGCCGTTCGATTACATCGCCATGGGCGGAATGTTCACTGTAATAAAAATTCGCGATGGCATCACCTCGTATGCAGACCCGGGTTGGTATCGACATCCCGAAGGAACGGTTGCGAGTCTCGCACAGGCCGATGAACTGCGGCGCGATAACGTTGAAATTCCCGCAGGCCAATCCCCGCCTCCGACACACCATGATCATGAGCATAGTTAAGGTATTGCTGATTGCATCGGTTCCGACGTTGCTCTCAGTAAGCAATGCTGCGCCGAACGAAGAGCAAAGCACCGGTCCACTTTCAACCCTGCACGCGTTTCACGCCGCGCTCGCGCACAGTGACGCCAAAGCTGCGCTGGCGTTACTGGCCGAAGACGCGGTCATTCTCGAAGCCGGCTCAGCGCAGACGCGCGATGAATATGCGGGCGAACATCTCGGCGAAGACATCGCCTTCGCTATAGCCGTGCAAACCACACGCATAAACGAAGCTGTTCGTCACGAGGGCAATCTTGCTTGGGCAACCGCAACCACACACGCGCAAGGCAATCTCAACGGTCACAAGATCGACAGCACCGGCGTTGAGTTGGTCGTTCTGACGAAACAAGAGGGTAAGTGGCGCATTCGGGCGATTCACTGGTCGAGCCACGCAAATAAGAGCGGACAAAAGTAATGATCTACACGTGTCCGATGCATCCGGAAATCGAACAGGATCATCCGGGCAATTGCCCAATCTGCGGCATGACACTTGAGCCGAAAACTCCGATCGGCCACAGCGAAGAGGATAATGCGGAATTGCGAGACATGACCCGACGATTCTGGATTGGCGCCGTCCTGTCGTTGCCGGTCTTTGTGCTCGGTATGGCGCATGTTTTTCCGAATGCGCCGATCTGGGTGGCAAGCGATGGGTCGCGTTGGCTGCAATTTCTCTTAAGCACGCCCGTGGTGCTTTGGTGCGGCTGGCCGTTTTTTGTTCGCGGCTGGCAATCGATCCGCAACCGGTCGCCCAACATGTTTACGCTCATCGCGATGGGCGTCGGCGTTGCGTATATATATAGCGCCGTCGTGATGCTCGCGCCGAGCATCTTCCCCGCATCTTTTCAAGAGCACGGCAAAATCG
>QHQU01000156.1 GCA_003219925.1 Verrucomicrobiota bacterium | reverse complement strand
GAGAGAATGGGAGAGGAGACTCGCACGTCGTGTGTCTGTAATCGCTCGAGAGAGCGGTTCCTTCTCCCCGGGGGAGAAGGTGAGGATGAGGGCTTTCAACAGTCTGCCAAGAACGGATGCACCCCGACGTTTATGAAAATGCTTGCCTCATGAAATATTGGATTGGCACTTCTGGATTCCAGTATGCGGAATGGAAGGGAAGCTTTTACCCAGAGGATTTGCCGACGGCGAAGATGCTTCCTTTTTACGTCGAACGATTCAATACCACGGAAGTTAATTACACCTTCCACCGGATTCCGGCTCCGAAAACGATCGCGAATTGGTGCCAGCTTACCCCGGAAACATTTCGATTTACCTTAAAGGCGCCGCAAAAAATCACGCATTTCGCGAGGCTGCGCAATTGCGGCGACACGGTCGATTACTTTTACGACGTTGTGAACGGATTGGGGTCACGGCTTGGCCCGGTCTTATTTCAACTTCCGCCAAATTTGAAGAAGGACGCCCCTCTGCTCGAGCGTTTTACGGAATCGTTGCCGGCGAGTATGCGGGCAGCCTTCGAGTTTCGCCATGAATCATGGCTGGATGAGGAAATATTCGTGCTGCTGCGAAAGCGAAATGTTTGCTTGTGCATCGCCGACACCGAAAAGCTGGAGACGCCACAGGTCGTGACCGCCGATTGGGGTTACCTGCGTTTACGACGTGAAGATTATCAAACGGACGATGTGAAGCGATGGGCTAACGTAATCAAAGCACATGTCGGAGAATGGTCCGATGTTTTTGTTTACTTCAAGCATGAGGAAGCCGGCATCGGGCCGAAGTTAGCCACGCAAATGCGCGAACTTCTCGAACAGTTGTAGAGGCTTGTGCCAAGCGCCTGTAGCAAAGGCCCGGCGTTTGACACAAACACCGTTGCCGAAACACGATCAGGCGGCTGCGCGGCGCTTCTGCTTGACCAGTGCAGGGGATGTTTGGCGGCCGTTGCGATTGGAACCGCGTTTTACCTTGACCGATTGATTGCGGTTCAGGCTTTCCTGCAAAACCTTAACCAGGTCGACCACATTGGTAGCCCGAGCCTTTACCTCGACCTTGGGCGCGATCTCCTTCTTGTTAGCTTTTTGCTCGATCATCTCCATCACGGCATCCCGATATTCGTCCCGATATTTCTGTGGCTCCCACACACTCGACATGCTTTCAATAAGGGCGTGCGCCATTTTCACTTCCTTTTCGTTCAACTCGGTCTTGGGCCGGTTCAATTCCTCCGGCGTGAGCACTTCGCTGGCGAAATGCATGAGCTCAAGAATGAGAAATAGTCCATCGGGTTTGACCGCGGCAAGGTATTCACGATTGCTAATCACGACCTTGGCTACGCCAATCTTGCCGGTACCACTCAGGGCCTTGTGCAACAAAGCATAAGCTTTCTCGCCACCCTTCTGCGGTTCTAAAAAGTAAGGCTTATAAAAGAATTTTGGATCCACCTGCTCCAGTTCCACAAAGTCGGTAATATCGATGGAATGGGTGGATTCAATCCGCACCTTTTCAAAATCTTCGTCTTTCAAAACGATATAGCGGCCACGCTCGTATTCGAAGCCTTTGACGATTTGATCGGCCGAAACTTCTTTCATATCGGCCTCAGCCACTTTTTTGTATCGGATGGGGCTAAGGTCAGTCGCACGCAGCTGGCGGAAGCTTAATTTCTCCTCGCGAGTGGCGGGATAAACCGCGATCGGGATATAGACTAACCCGAAGCTGATGCTGCCTTTCCAAATAGGACGCATAATTTTCGAGGTCGCGCAGCTTAGAGAGGTTGTTCCCTCTTGTCAATTGCGCGCTTTCCTTTTATTGCGAGCAACAATCAAGCCATGCGAATGCACGCAAGAGTAGAATGGGGCTGACGTTGTTTGACAATTGCAGGGCATCTGTGTCGGATTCCGAAAATCGAAGGATACCTGCGCAGTGGAAAGACCTACTTCGTTGTCGCCGGTGGGGCTCATTGGGCGGCGCCAACGGCGTGCTCGCCCTTCTGCGCCAATCGCCGGTATCGCATCGAACAACTTTAATTCTCCCCCGCCGCATTTAAGCTCGCGATATTACCGATTCGGACCATCTGCGTGCTTTTCCTCGCATGACATCTACCATCAGTCCAAACACCGCAACATCATTGAGCTGATCAAAAACAACCGCCTGTCATCGCGAATCGCGCAGACGATGAGGGACCTCACAAAGGGTAATTGATCGCACAAGAGCCGTGCGTGACGTTGTCGATTGCCGCGCGCAAACACGGCGTTAGTTTGCCTGCGATGAAATCGAGATTGTTCGTTTTTGTTTCCCTAATCATTGCCTCCTTTCTTCTTACGCCATTCCTACCCGCACAGGATACGGACAAGGACGTGGACGATGCCATTCAGGAGGCGACCGAATCTGCCAAAAAAATGGGCGTAAAAATGCCTGACGTGAAAAAGCAGATCGAGGAAGTAAATAAGGAAGAAGCGAAGGAGAAGGCTGCCTTACAAAAGCAGCTCGAAGCGTCCGGGCCGGTGGCGCTTCCAGATTGGACTCCAAAAGTACCGCAGTTCAAACCAGCTGGCCCAGTTTCAAAGAAGATTGTAGGTGACGAGGTAGACATAATCCAAACCGGGACTTCACCGCTCACGCCCGCCGAACTGGGAGATAACTGGGAAGCCGCGAAAGGTGATAAGTTAAATAGCAGTCGGACCAACGGGAGCTACAACGACACCAAGGTAGTCACGATTTATCTGTCCACCCGTCAGGAGCCACTTCAATCAGTGGTATTGGAGGCACGGCGTGCTCCGGAAGACAAAATTACGCATGTCGCTATTTCCTCTCCCCTGCCCAAGCCCGTGGTTGAGGAAGAGTAGCCGGTAGTTTGCATATTAGCCATATTTTGTCGGCTGTGTCTAACGTCGCTTGCGACGAGTGTCTCCTCCCCTTCACTCTCTCCCTTGGGGAGAGCCGGACGCGAAGCGCCACTGAGGGCACGAGAGGTGTGATGAGAAGAGGAAGGTGAGAAATTGAAAGATCGTCCGACCGGACCAACCTACGGAGAAGAAAAATCCCTCACCTTCATCCTCTCCCTTTTGGAAAGGGAGAGGAAAGAAGAACCGCCACGGGGACGTGTCGGTATGCGCGCAGAATGCGAGCGCTACCCATCAGCCAGGGGCAGAAATCTTTCGTGCGCAATCTTATCGTCTTTGACGGTATAGATGCCTACCTCGGACATCTGCATTCGTTCCTTTGAATTCCTGTCAGTAGCGTCAATGTCAAATCGAACTACAAATGTATCACCTGCTACAAACGGACCGCTCACCTTCGAGTCATGCACCTCCATATTCTTTTCCCACCAATCGGTTTTACCTCGTACTTGATCGATCCCTCGCATTTCCGCCGGCATGTTTTCCATCGCGCGTGGTTCAATGCTGACGATATCTCTCGCGTAAAGATCGTCGATCGCCTTCTTCCAGTCTTTCCCCTTGCAAAGCTCTACCAATTTCATCGCAACGTCTTCCGTACTCATATTTCCTCCATTGTTTTGGTTTATTTCCGCGGTCAGCGACCGCGGCTACAGAAAAGCTCCCTTCGTTTATTCGATTGTGCAACTCTGTTAACGCACAAGATAATCCTCCGCCGCTCCGACTACTTTGCTGTCGAATGTGGCTCAATGACTCCAAAGACGTTGCCCGCCGGATCTTCGGCGTAGGCCAACCAGCCAATATTGGGGATCTCCATCTTTGGTACACAAACCCTCCCGCCGCGCTGTTCAATTTTCTTGATCGATTGATCGAGTGATGGGACTGCTATCGTGTTTATCGTACCGGGACTCTGTCCTTCACGAGGACGGGCCAGACCGCCATTGATTCCCGGGTCCTTATCGTCGCCTGTTGTGACAAGCCAGTAATCAATCGGGCCACCTTCAAATTTTTTGAACTTCCACCCGAAAACATCCTGGTAAAACGGGCAGACCCCTTCCGGATCGCGAGTGTAAATCTCGAAATGAATTACGCGCTGCATATTTCAACCCTTTCCTAAAATTTCGTTTCGCACAATCTCCCATTGCTGTCCAGGCGACGTCGCGGCACGATCAATCCATGTTGCCACGGACGCGGGACAAAGATTTCCCCACCAAATATATGTTTCGCTGGTTGCCGCTCGGCTGGCCGTTTTTTCGTACGTACTTAGGTCCAACGGCGCCGTCTCAACCGAGCCTGGGGCAACGCTCCAGGGGAGAATTCGATGGAATATCACACTGCGCAGTCGTCATCCCGAGCGCAAGCGAGGGACCCCACCTACGGTCGTGGATCACACAAGATATTTGCACAATCATCGCTCACTCGCGAGATCCCTCACCCCGAAAGCATTCGGGGGTTCGGGATGACAGCGCGTTGGCTTGCGGTATTTGATGCGATGATGTCAGCGGAAGATTCTCCAGTCTTTTTCGCAAAACCGGTCACCTTTCGGGCATGGCTGGAGAAGCATCATCAGACAAAGCGCGAGCAATGGGTTGGCTTTCACCGGAAAGCTTCCGGACGCGTCAGTATCACCTGGCCGGAAGCGGTGGATGAGGCGCTTTGCTTCGGTTGGATCGACGGTTTGCGCAAGGGCATCGATGCCGAGAGCTACAAAATTCGCTTTACCCCGCGTCGGCCGACCAGCAACTGGAGCGCGATCAACATTCGCCGGATGAAAGAGCTTATGCGCGAGCGTCGCATTCGACCTGCTGGGATGAAGGCTTTTCAGAAACGAGTGGCGGAGAGATCGGGCATTTACAGTTATGAAAATCGAAAATCAGCGACGTTACGTGCGGCAGCGAGGAAACAGTTCCGCGCCGATGTCGTAGCCTGGAAATTTTTCCAGCAACAACCAGCGTCCTATCAGCAAACCACAATCTGGTGGGTGACTAACGCGAAGCGCCCACAAACGCAACAAGATCGCCTACGCAAGTTAATCGCTTTCTCAAAAACTGGCCGCAGATTATAAACCCTTCGCGACATGTCTCTGCAACTAAGTCTTTAGGCTGATTACCGACTTTCTTGCAATCAACCATCAACCATTAACCTTTCCTCCATGACTCTTTCATCCCGTGCTCTCACCATCCTCCACGAATGGGTGCAATCGGAAAGTCTGCGAAAACATTGTTACGCGGTCGCTGATTCAATGAAGCATTTCGCAGAGGTGCGTGGTGAAGATGCGGATCTCTGGGAGGCGGTCGGGTTATTGCACGATATGGATTACGAGCGTCACCCGAATCTGGAACGGAGTTCGACCGAAGGACACCCCTTCGTCGGCGTCACGTGGTTACGCGATCAAGGCTGGAGTGAAGAAATCTGCCGGGCAATTCTTTCGCACGCGGATTATTCGGGGGTCTCCCGTGAGACGCCGCTCGAGAAAACCCTCTATGCGGTTGATGAATTGAGCGGATTCGTCATCGCGGTGGCGCGGGTGAGGCCTTCGAAAAGCATTCAGGAAGTGGACGTCGCGGCGGTAAGGAAGAAGATGAAAGACAAGGCATTTGCCCGCGCTGTGAATCGCGACGACATCGTGCGCGGCGCTGAAGAGCTCGGCATGCCTCTCGACAACGTAATCGCAGAAGTTATCACGGCCTTGAAGTCGGATGCGGAGCGGCTTGGGCTTCAGGGCTCCTCTACTCTGTCATCCTGAGCGAAGTCGAAGGATCTCTAACTATTCCTGAGCGATTCCCGCTTGTCCCTGAAACCAGCAGAGCAATTCATCGCGAATGGGGTGAGTAAGTGGTGCGAGTCTGCTCCGAATATTTAGAGATTCCTCAACTTTCGCTCGGAATGACAAGTGGTTGTAGCGTCCCGTTGTCTACCAGGCTTCGGTTAACAATTGGCGCGTTTCTTCCACTGCCACTCGCCAAATCTTCATCATCTCTTCGTCATCGCGCTGGTAGTAGCCGCCGTAATTGCCATCCTTCAAGTAGTCGCGCAGTGAACGCGGATCTAGCTGGCGCAAATAATCGAAGTCACTCATCGGCTTTTGCTGATCGGGCATGGTTACGTTCGCCAGTCGCGTCCACGGAAAATTTTCCATCCACGAGGCGTGTGACGCGACAGGGTCGATCGCCAGGACTTGGGCCCAGGTTTTCGGCGCATTCCACCAATTGTGAAATTTGATCCGAACGCCAGGATGATCGGCCATCCATTCACCGATAAGGGATTGCGCCGGGGTATTTCCGCCATGTCCGTTGACAGTCAGGATGCGCTTGAGCCCTTGCTCCACCATGGCATCGAGAATATCGCGAACTACTTGCAAGTAGGTATCAACGCGCAACGTAATCGAGCCGGGAAACGCGCGAAAATACGGCGTGATTCCGTAAGCGACCACCGGAAAGACGGGAACGCCCAAAGGTTCCGCGGCTTCTACCGCGATTCGCTCAGCTAGAATGCTATCGACGCTCAGACTCAGGTAAGCATGCTGCTCGGTACTCCCGAGCGGAAGCACACAGCGATCGTCTCGCTTGAGATATTCCTCCACCATCATCCAATTCATGTCGCTAATGCGCATGGGTGCAGTCCTTCATGGATTCGCCGTCTCGCCGAAGCTTAATACTCGGCAAAGGCGGCATCGGGATAGCAATAAAGCCAGCGCTCGCCCGGCTGCGCGGACGCGATGACTGGATGCCTGCTCGCCCGCGCGTGTTTGCTGGCGTGTTGATTAGGCGAGCTGTCGCAACACAACGTCACGCCACACTGCTGGCAGGTGCGCAGATGCACCCATTGCGCCCCGATCTTCACACACTCTGAGCACTCGCGGCGGTCAGGAAGTTTGATGGTCGTGATGGCGGAAAGATGGCTGCAACTTCCGTTGGACATAATTCACATCGTTTTCAAATACTCGTGCACGAACTGGACTGCCATTGACCCTTCGCCAACCGCAGAAGCGACGCGTTTGACGGAGCCGGAACGCACATCTC
>QHQU01000155.1 GCA_003219925.1 Verrucomicrobiota bacterium | reverse complement strand
ACGTTAATTGCTCGTAAACTGCTCGGGCTGCAAAAGGTCATTGGCCTGACAGTGGTCGACCCGGTGCGAGATGAACGTGGATGGGCTTTTCGCGATCCCAATTCCGATTCTACCGGAAGGGCGAGTTCCCAGGAGCCCTTTGCCTCAACCGACCCAATTAACGGGTTTCACTTTCTCGCCGAAGCTTACCGGCTAACCGATCCGAACTTTGATGGCCGCGTCACCGTCCCGGCGCTCTGGGATGAGGTAACGAAAAAGATCGTCAATAATTGCGAAGACGATATTTGCCGCATGTTCAACGATGCCTTTCGCGGCCTCGCGCAGAATAAGGAGATCGATCTTTTTCCACGGGACATTGCCGCGGAACAGGAGAAGCTAAGCGGCTTTATTTACGACAAGATCAACAACGGCGTTTACAAGGCTGGCTTTACCACCAGGCAACATGTTTACGAACGGGCTTGCCAACAACTATTCGATGCCCTTGATCAATTGGAAGGGCGGCTGGCTAGGAGTCGTTATTTATTTGGAACGAGAATAGTCGAGACCGATTGGCGGTTGTTTTGCACTCTCATTCGATTTGACGTCGTTTACTACATCCATTTCAAGTGCAGTCTGCGGCGTATCCTCGATTATTACAACCTCCAGGGATATCTGACCGACTTATACCAGCATGATGGCATTGCCGAGACGGTGAATTTCGATCACATCAAGCGGCATTACTACATGACACATGGGACGATTAATCCGAGTCGCATTGTTCCAATGGGTCCCATCATTGATCTCACTCGAGAGCATGGACGGGCCAGGCTCGATGCTGGGTAACGCGCGTCTCGCGTGTTGTGTCTGCTTTATTCCCGTAATCGCCGTAGCGCGTCGATTATTTCGGGAGTACGCTGCTGGTGTTCGCGGTGATGAATCGCGGCCAGACGCGCAAGGAGAGAAGCGCCGGCCTTCGTTAATTGCACGTTGACGTTGCGTTTGTCCGCGGTGGACCGCTTCCTGGTGGCTAACTTTCGCGCTTCCAATCTGTCGAGAAGACTAACGGCAGTGTGATGCTTCACTTGGAGCTGCTCGCTTATCTCTCCAACCGTCACGCCATTGGCGCCCGAACTACCTTTGATCGCGAGAAGAGCGTCATATTGTTCCGTCGTCAGTTTTGCCCTAGTGGCGACCAGTTCCTTGCTGAAGCGAAGAAGCTTCCGCATCGCATGTCGGAAGGCACCGAGCGCAGCGTAGTCCTTTGCTTGGAGAGATTTCTTCACCGTCGGGGGTTTCTAGCGTTCGTTTCCTCGTAGAACCAAATCCCTCGGCACGAAACGCAATTTTCTAAGGTCCGTAGGGTGACCAGAAACCTGTCCCAGCAACGTCAGACAATACGTTGTAATCACTTGAAGCGACTTGTGGAAGTTGATCTACCGTCTGTGAACCATACGGCGTCCCGAAGATACTATTGCCTGTGTTGTATAGGGGAGAACCTCTCTTAACGTAGCTGGTCCAATCCGCCACTGCAACGGGGTCGTTAGTCTTTTTGTTGTTCTCGATCGCGTATTGGTCAAGCGCTGAGTCAATTATCCGTAAATCGTTCAAAATACGGCTGGCCTGTGAGCGCTTGCGTGCGCGCATGAATCCGGGCACTGCGATGGCCGCAAGCAAGGCGATGATTGCGACCACAATCATGATCTCAACAAGAGTAAATCCTTTTTGGTTTAGTGGTGGGGTGCTCATTATTTTAGAAATTATGTTTTTTGCAGCATTGGACATGCCATTATATCGATGCTCGATATGATCCATCGCTCACTTCGTGCGTAAGATGGAATATCATCGCTCTCGTGCCCGGCCCGTCTCATTTTAGCGATTCTTCTTTCGCTTAGATGCATCGTTCAGATTGAGATCGGACGTTGTTTCCATTGGAGTCAAACATCCTTGGGCACGGCCGGGAAAAACTTGCCGCATCTGGGTGACCGCCCCATAGTCGAAATCCAGGATGCAAATCGTTCGCTCCTCTGGGCCCGCCTCTCCCAGCTTTGGCATCAGACCAGTGCGGTTTGTGCTGGGTATTATTGCCTGCGTAGGAATAGCGCTGACTCTGTTCTCACTCCTGTTCGGCTTTCGTTCGATTCCAACGAATTCCGTAGGCGTCAAGCTTCGCTTCGGCGCGTTGTCCGGAATCGAGGATCCCGGTTTGACGTATGTCATCCCGTATGTGGATGAACTGGTCATCGTGCCAACGCAACGGCTCCTGAAACTCGAGTTTGGGTTTTCCTCTCCTGGCGCCACCAACCCCTACCAACACGACCGGGAAGGCCAAGACACCGAAACCATGATCACGGGTGATCTCAATACCGCTCTGGTGCCGTGGGTGGTGCAATATCGAATTACTGATCCAAAAATGTATTTGTTTGGGGTGCGCGAGCCGGAGCAAACCTTGCGCGATTTATCAGAAAGCGTGATGCGCGAAGTGATCGGTGATCGCACCGTGGATGAAGTGCTTACCATTGGGCGTCACGACATTGAAACAGCCTCGCTCAAACGCCTGGCTGAACTTTGCTCCGACTACAAACTCGGCCTTCAGATTCAACAGGTCCAGCTTGCCACGGTGCGGCCACCGGCGGTGGTGCAGGCTGCTTTCAACGAAGTAAACCAGGCGCAACAAGAGAAGCAGACCGCGATTAATCAGGCGTGGGCCGTCTATAATGATGCCGTTCCGAATGCCAGCGGCCGAGCCAAGGAGCGTCTGAAACAAGCTGAAGCTTACGCTTTTAACCGGGTAAACCAGGCCAAAGGTGACGCGGAGAAGTTCACGCTTCTACTAACCGAGTATCGTAAGGCACCAGATGTTACTCGGCGCCGAATTTACCTGGAACAAATGCAGACAATCCTTCCCTCATTGCAAAAGAAGGTAATCGTGGACGACAGCCTGAAGAACATCTTGCAAACGCTTCCGCTAACGAATCCAGAATCGACTCCCTCAACGCGTTAGGAAACTATTAAGTATGCCGCCAAGACTGATCCGGATTTTGCAGTCCCGCACCATGGCGATACTGGGTCTCATCTTTATTCTAACGGGACTTAAGTGGGGTTCGATGCTCTTTATCGTTCGCCAGTACGAAGACGCGATTGTTACTCGCTTTGGTAAAGCCATTCGTACTGAAACTACCCCGGGATTGAAGTTGAAGCTCCCGTTCTTCGATAAAGTAAACCGGTTTGATAAACGCGTTCTGGCCTGGGACGGTCCGCCGACGGAATGCCCGACCAAAGACAAGCTTTATCTCATCGTCGATTGCTTCGCGCGTTGGCGCATAAGCGATCCGCTTCTCTACTACAACCGGTTAAATGACGAACGGAGCGCTCTCTCCCGCCTGGACGATATTCTCGGCAGCGAAACGCGGACGGCGGTAGCTACGCATGATCTGGTCGAGATTATTCGAGTAACAAAGGGACGACAGCCTTTGCGCGATACGGAATTGGAGAAAAGCGGCACGGTTCTACCAAGTAAACTTCCAGATATTCAGCTTGGGCGAGGGGAGATCGAGAAACAAATTACAGAACGGACCCGGCAAAAGATCGCCGACTTTGGGATCGAACTACTGGATGAGCGATTCAAGCGCAGCAAGTACAACCCGGCGGTAGCTGAGAAGATTATTGAGAGGATGTCGAGCGAGCGCCACCAGATCGCGGCGCGGTTCCGTTCCGAGGGCCACGGCGAGGCGGCCAACATCAGCGGACAAAAAGAAAGCGAAGTGGCGTCAATTATTTCCAGTGCCAACCGCGACGCGTTGAAGATCGAAGGCGAGGCCGACGCGGAAGCAGCGCGTATTTACGCCAACGCCTACAGCACGCCCGACGCGCAGGACCTTTACCTGTTCCTGCGCAGCCTCGACGTCGCGCGTTCCGCCTTCGAGCACGACACCACTGCGGTCATTTCCACCAACAGCGATCTCGGTCGTGTTCTCAAAAGTATGAGTGGACCGCCGCTGGTTCCGACAAAGACACCGGGACCCTCCCAGTAGCCTTGATCGTCGGTAACAAGCGACTTTTGGTCCAGCGCATTTTAAATAAAGGTGTAGCCCCATTCGATCGCCGGAATTGTAGGGCAGGCGCTCCCGCCTGCCAGGATGGAATGGTTCGACAGGCAGGAATGCCTGTCCTACAACTGCGGTCCTTGGGTCTTGGTAAGAAATGCGAACTACGCGTTCGCTATTCTGCGTTCATGTCGAGAGAACAACCTGCAGAAGTAGTCGCTCTCGTTCGAACTCTTCAACTGACGCGCGAATTAGTCGGATTCCCGATGAAGCCTTCGCTTTCCAAATGAAGAATAATCTCCTGAGCCGCCTCGTCGGGAGCGAGTTCAGCCGTATTGATGGTGATGTCCGCATCGGTTGGTTCTTCGTAGGGATCGGAGATACCGGTAAACTCCTTGATAATGCCGGCCCGGGCTTTGGCGTAGAGACCTTTGCGATCGCGTTCTTCGCAAACTTCAACCGGGGTCGAGAGATGCACCATGATGAATCCACCCAACGGTGCAATCATGCTGCGCACCTCTTTCCGCATGGCATCGTAGGGAGCGATGGGAGCACAGATGGCAATGCCACGGTTCTTGGTGATCTCGGAAGCGACGTACCCGATGCGTCGGATGTTGAGATCGCGATGTTCGCGGGAAAAACCGAGCTCGGAAGAGAGATGCTTGCGGACCAGATCGCCGTCAAAAAGCGTAACCGGCCTGCCCCCGATTTCGAGAAGTTTGATCAGCAGGACGTTGGCGATGGTTGATTTGCCGGCGCCGGATAAGCCAGTAAAAAAAACGGTGAACCCCTGTTGGTGGCGAGGCGGGAAGCTTCGCCGCAGTTCCTGTATGACTTCGGAATAGGTAAACCAGTCCGGGATAAGACGCCCTTCATTTAGCCGCTGGCGTAATTCCGTGCCTGAAAGGTTCAGGATCCGGGCGTCGCGCGGAACTTCATCCTCCGGCAGGTACTTGGCCTTGTCCTCCACATAAACCATGTTGTGGAAGGGAACCATCGTTACCCCGATCTCCGCTTCGTGTTTTTGGAACAATTCCTGAGCGGCATACGGATCGTAGAACGCCTTTCCATTGGCATCCTTCCCCGGCCCGGCATGATCGCGACCGATGATCATGTGCGAACATCCACAGTTCTTTCGGATCAGGGCGTGCCAAATTGCCTCCCGGGGCCCCGCCATACGCATCGCTAGCGATAGGAGGGCAAGCTTGGCGGTTCCACGCGGATACTTCGTCAGCACTACCTGGTAACACCGGACTCGCGTGAAATAATCGACGTCACCCGGCTTTGTCAGTCCCACTGCCGGATGAATAAGCAAGCTTGCTTCAGCCTGTTTGCATGCGCGGAAGGTCAATTCAACATGGGCCCGATGCATGGGATTGCGGGTCTGAAAGGCGACAATTCGGCGCCAGCCTTGCCGGGCAAATTGCTGCCGCAATTCGGAAGGCGACAAACGCAATGTTTTGAAATCATAGCTGGAAGGACGCTGCACGCCCTCAAGCCGGCCTCCGACGTACCATGGATTCGATTTGTTAAGCACATGGAAGACGCCCGGATGGGTGGGACTGGTAGTATTGAATACCGCCTGCGCTTCCGCGCGGCGATCGGGTTTCCACACTTCTCCCACGTGCAACAGGGCTAGCATCACTCCTTCGGGATCCCGGAGAGCAATCTTGCTGCGACCAGCAGTGAGTGATTTCGCGAAGTCCTCGCTTACATCAAGCGTAATTGGAATGGGCCAAAGAATACCTGACCCCAGCCGCATCTCGTTGCAAACGCGTTCGTAATCGGCCTTCGTCATAAAGCCGCGCAAAGGCGAAAAACCTCCGTTGAGGAAAAGCTCAAGATCACAGAGCTGTCTGGCCGTCAAGTCCCAGGACGGCAGTCCCTTCGATTCAGCCTTAATGT
>QHQU01000335.1 GCA_003219925.1 Verrucomicrobiota bacterium | reverse complement strand
CAAAGCCAAAACCCACGTCCTTCCCATTTCCGCGCTCGGTTTGATGGAGATGACCCGACAGCGGGCGCAGGAAAGCCTGAGCGATTCGATCTTTGAGAACTGTCCCTATTGCCAGGGACGCGGCGTGGTCAAAACCTCGATGACGACGAGTGTGGAATTGCATCGCACCCTCAATACCGTGATGCGGAAGTATCAGGAAGAAGTGCACGAATTTCGCGTGATCTTGAATCCAGATGTGCTCAAACGGTTGAAAGAAGAAGACGAGGACCTTCTGATCGAGCTGGAACGCCGTTATGCCAGTAAGTTAATGTTCCGGGGCGATCCCACTTTTCACCACGAAAAATTTGCCATCACTGATGCCAGCAATGGCGCCGAATTGAAGGCATAGATATCGCGCCGTTTTGGCACATCCACTGCTTCGACGCAATACGTGATTGACAATCAGCCCATCCTGTTTCTGATTGTAAAGGGGAGAACCAAAAGGAGAAACATGCAAAAGCTTACCGTTACGATTTGTGCCTTCGCAACGATGATTACCGCCGCGTACGGCGGAACTGCAACTTACTCGGGCAAGGAAATGAAACAGGTCGAGCAGGTGCCGCCTTGCCCCGAGTGGTATCGGGATACGGAATGGAACGTGAGTTTGTGGGGGACCTACGTATTCACGGCAAATAACTGGCAAGATGACCGTTACTTTCAATCGGATCATGCCTGGGGCGGCGGCGTCGACGTCAAATATTTCTTCCATCGCTATTTTGGTGTCGGCTTGGAAGGTTGGGCGACGGAATCGACCCGGCAGCAGTTTGACGGATTCGACTTTAATGGGCAGCCAGTTTTCAGCGATGATGAGCGTGTTATTGGTGCTGTTAAGGGAACGCTGACCTTGCGCTATCCGATTCATTGCAGCCGTTTCTCACCGTACCTTTACGGCGGTGGCGGCGCGCTCTTCGGCGGCGAGGAGCACGATTCCTTCACCAACTTGTTTTCATCATCAACGAGCAAGGCCGTCTCGGTTGGTTTTCCCGCCACTCACACCGACGGTAAAACCCGAGGTTTCGGTCAGGTTGGCGCCGGTCTCGAGATTCGTCTCACCCCGCATATCGGCTGGATGAGTGATTTCAGCTGGAATGTGGTGAATGGCCCCGACAATAACTTTGGCATGGCGCGCAGCGGCGTCACCTTCGCGTTTTAGTTAAAGAACAACATTGTGAACGCCGACAGCGCCCTGTGCTGTCGGCGTTTCCTTTTCGCAAGGGCGGTGCACACGGCGCTACAGTTTTTAGCGCCAAAGGCCGCTGCAATCATTGTGAGCCTTGCAGCAGCTCCCTAGAAATTCGGACGACACCAAATGTCAGCGCTGAAAGCGCGATTCCATTCCGATGTGACGGCGTGACGGGGTCTTTTGGATCGCGCCTTGAGCACTCGGTCGCGGTTCGGCCCCAAGTTCTGCAAGCGGCGGGCAAGATGCCCACTCGCCCCACAGCCAAGATGGCTGTGCCACGCGTTCATTGTTTGCGGAAGCAGCCGCGAGGATGGAAAGTATAATCGTGGCTTTCGCACCGATACTGGACAATTTGCCGCTGGAAAAAAGCGAGACGGTTCGCTCGTTTTCAGTGCTGATTGCGCCCAAAACCAATGCCGAGCTTGATCGTCTGGCCGGGCGGGCACGCGCGCTCACCCGCCAGCATTTTGGCCGAACCATGCGGCTCTTTGCACCGCTTTATCTTTCCAATGAGTGCATCAACAATTGTCGTTACTGCGGATTTTCCCGCGAGAATCCAATTCTGCGCGTTACTCTTTCGGTCGACGAAGTGGTAAAGGAAGCGCGCCATCTGGCGGCTGCGGGTTTTCGACAACTCCTTCTCGTCGCCGGCGTGGAAACGGAGGAATACGTTCCGATTGTTGAAGCGGGCGCGGAAGGTCTTGTCGTTTACCAGGAAACATATGACCGCGCGATTTATGATCAGCTGCATCTGGCCGGACCAAAAAAGGATTTTGGCTGGCGCCTGGCATGTTCCGAGCGAGGCTACGACGCCGGTTTTCGTCGCATTGGAATTGGCGCGCTTTTTGGGCTGGCTCCGTGGCGCGAGGAAGCGATCGCGCTGGCCGCGCATCTCGAATATTTGCTTAAACGCTGCTGGAAATCTTCCCTCACCGTAAGTGTTCCGCGTCTTCGTCCAGCGGCCGGCGAATTTCGCCCGCATTTTCCGATGAGCGATCGCGATCTCGTTCACCTGGTCTGCGCTTTGCGCGTCACTTTCCCGCAGGTCGGGATTGTTCTGAGCACGCGTGAGCCGGCTGCGTTGCGCGATCTGCTCGTCAAGATCGGGATAACGATGATGAGCGCCGGCAGTCACACCGAGCCGGGCGGGTACACCGGTCAAGGCCGGGAGAAAGTCCATCGCACCGTCCGCGGCCGGATTATGCCGCCGGAAATTTCGCCGAGCGAGCCGGACATCGCCACCAGTCAATTCGAGATTGGTGATCCGCGTTCGCCGCAGGAAATCGCCGCGATCTTGCGTCGTAACGGGATGGAACCGGTTTGGAAAGACTGGGACGCCGCGCTGATGGAGCGATGACAATTATCTTAAATGGTGAATCGCGTTCCGTCGCGGCCCTGACAACGATCGCCGCGCTGGTGCGCGAATTAAACCTGCTCCCCGCGACGCTGTTAATCGAGCACAACGGCCTGGCCTTGCATCGCGAAGAATGGAATTCACGCGCCGTTCGCGAGGGCGATAAAATCGAATTCATCCGAGTCGTCGCCGGCGGCTGAGTCCGGGGCGCCTCGCGCCGTGTTCCTCATCCTCCCAATCTTACTCTTATTCCTAATCGGGGATGGACTATGAATCGCTCTCGCGCCCTGCAAATCGTGAAGCGTCTTGGACTGCGGCAGCTCTCTGTCACAACCAAAACTCTTCCCTACACCTGGCAGTTCCGCTACCATTTCTGCCGTGACCGGCGCACCAAGTCGACGCCCGCTCGACCACAAGCGGCAGCCTCACAAAAATAACCGTCCAACACTTATAACAAGGCGATGCAGCCTACCGTTGGCCGCTCCAATGCGTTGCTTCACTTTATGACAACCCCTTCAGTGCAATCCACGCTCGCTTCCGCCAACGGTGGCTGATCTTGAGCTCGTTAGGCGAACAATAGAACCATAACACGGATTTATGTGGCAGAACACAGCGATCTCTATCGGAATACCTACAGCCAATTCAACGAGCATGTTCTTGAGATCATCCGAAAGGAAACTTTCGGCGTCGACATCGGCCAAAACAGCTGGCTAACGGTCGATGAATATGATCGTTTTGTTTCCTGGCTTAGGCTGACGCCTGAATCTCATTTGCTCGAGGTTGCCACAGGTTCCGGTGGTCCGGCTCTCTACCTGGCCAAGACAATTGGGTGCCGCGTCACTGGAGTAGATGCGAACAAGGAGGGCGTGACCA
>QHQU01000154.1 GCA_003219925.1 Verrucomicrobiota bacterium | reverse complement strand
GCTGGAGTGTTTCGGCATCGGCCAGGTCGCGCTCCTTAATAAATGCTTCCGCACGTTTCAGACAATCAATCGCGAATGGCTCCTTGCGAATATCGTCGGTGACGTAACTGAAATCATCGTGTTCGCCGTGACCGGCGAGGCGAAGGATGGAGGCGACCACGAGCTGCGGTGGGCGACCGGCGCGGGCGCGTTTCACGGCCGAGCCGATTACCTCAAGGCATTGTGCCAGGTCGGTGCCGTCCAATTCATAGCCTTCGAAGCCGTAACCGCGGGCGCGATCGACTAGGTTGGCGCAGGCAAATTCGCGATCGTTCGGAGTGGAATAGGCGTAATGATTATTGGTCGCGACCACCACCAGCGGAACGTGCTCGACCGCGGCGATGTTCATTCCTTCATGGGTCGCGCCGGTTTGCATTCCCCCTTCCCCAATTGTCGTTAGCCCTATAAAATTTTTCTCACCCCGTCCGCGCTTTGCCATGAGCGAGCCGACGACCACGGAAACCATCGCGCCCAGATGGCTGATCATCGCCAGCTGGCCGTCGCGTGGTTTGCCGCGGTGAATGTTGCCATCGCGTCCTCGCATCGGTCCCGCGCGCGAACCAAGATAGGTGCGTGCGACATCGACCAGCGGTTCACCAAAGGCCGACCGGCCGGCCTGGTCACGAATGAGAGGCGCGAAGATATCTCCTTTCTGTAGGAAAATTCCGCAAGCGACGCTGACCGCTTCCTGGCCTTTGCCGATGTAGACGCCCCCTGTAATCCGACCGCCACGATACATGCTGGCCAGTTTTTCTTCGAATGTTCGCGTCAGCAGCATCCAGCGAAAGGCCTCGAGATATTTTCCGGGAGCCGGCGCTTTCGGTTGGGATTTTTGCTTTGGGCGCGCAGTTTGCAGCATCGGACGATTGTAGCCAACATCCGGGCGGCTGCGCAAAAAATTTTCGTTAATTCCGGCGACCCCTGTGTCATCCCGAGCAAAGTCGAGGGATCCCGTAGCGTTACCTTAAAGCTTTCGCACCGGGATGCCTCGGCTGCAGCTCAGGATGACGGAAAAACGGAGCTCGCGCTACCTTGCGGCGAGCGAACTGACCCGGGGTGATTCTTCCGCCATCGAAAAATGTCGCTGCGTCGCGTCTTCTGGCCGCGCGCTCGCGCCGTTCGCTTCCGCCTTTCGTGGCGGGGTCATTTTCATTCCTACCAGTTTACTTACCCCGCGTTCTTCCATCGTCACGCCGTAAAGAATATCGGCCTTGGCGATGGTACGCTTGTTGTGGGTGATGATGATGAACTGGCTTTGCGAGACGAACCGCTCCAGCACCTTGATAAAGCGATTGATGTTGGATTCATCGAGCGGCGCATCCATTTCATCGAGCACACAAAACGGACTCGGCCGCACCATGTAAATGGCAAACAAAAGCGCGACGGCCGTCATCGTCCGCTCGCCTCCGCTCAAAAGAGAGATGCTTTGTAATTGTTTGCCTGGCGGCTTGGCGATGATTTCGATTCCGCAATTGAGTGCATCGTTCTCATCCATTAATTGCAGATCGGCGCGGCCGCCCCCGAAAAGCTCGGCAAACATCTCGCGGAAATTTGCTCGCACCTGCGCGAATGTTTCGGCGAAAAGTTCCTTCGTGGTCGAATTGATCCGGGCGATGACATCCAGTAATTCACGCCGCGAATTCGTCAGGTCGGTGTTCTGCGTCTCCAGAAAACGGTAGCGCTCCTCTAGTTCGTCGTATTCCTGGACAGCCTCGAGATTTACTGGGCCCATGTTTTCGAGCTGACGCGTGAGATCGGCAATGAGTTTTTGCTGATCTTCCGTAGCCGCGGCCGCGAGGCGCGGATCCTTTTCGTGGCGTAATTCTTCGCCGCGGCCAGCAACCGCGACTACAGATTCGGGGCGCACCGCGCGCTTGAGCTGCGCATGCAGAACTTTTTCGTGCGCCTGCGTGTCGGGCTCGAACAGGCGCAAATCAATCCGGTAACGTTCCATCACATGCTCGGCCAGATGCTCGATCTGAAGCTGCAATTGCGTCTGTCGCACGGAATGGGTTCCGCGTTTCTCCTGTAATTCGCTTAAACGATCACGTACCGCTCGTAGATTGGCTTCATCGGAGTTGATTGTTTCCAACTGGCTGGCGCGTTCGGCCACCAATTTCCAAATCTCCGCTTCGCGCCGTGTGCATTCCTGTCTCTGCTGTTCGATTGCATTCCTCGCCGCGTCGTCTTCCGCTCCCTGCGCGATCAATCGCGCTTCGTAATTCTCAATATCGGCCCGTCGCGTCGCCATCAATTCCGCCAGCTCCATTTGCCGCGCCAGCATGGGTGCGCGCTGCGCCAGCAAATTCTGATGTTTCTGTTCATGTGTCGCCGCGGCGATGCGCAACTCTGCCAGAAGCGCACTTGCATCTTCTTCCTGGCGCAATGCTTCGTTTCGTTGCGCTTCCAAAAGCGCGATCTCGCCGCGGTCGCCGGCGATTTTTCCTTTGAGCTGTGCGCTTTGTTCCTCGAGTTGTTGAATCTGTGCGTCTGCCGATGCGATTTGTCGCTCGAGGGTTGAGCGTTCGAATTCGAGCGACTCCAGTTCGCGCTCCGCGGAATGCTGTTCGCGTTCCAGTTCCGAAATTTTCGAGATTGATGCGGTTTGCATGGCCTGCGCTTCCTGATGTAAGGCGACTGCCTTTTCCAATGCCGTCGTGCCCCCGGCGATTGCTGATTCCGCCGTAACCCGCCGCCGCTCCACCGCGGCCTGTTCGCGTTTCAAATCGATCAGCTCCCTCGCGATCGCATCGATCCGCGCTTTGCGCTCAAGCAACGAATCCGATCTAACCTTTCCACTCCCGCCGAAGAGAATTCCTTCGTGTGAAATGTATTCGCCGCGCAAAGTGGTGGCTGCGATCTCGGAATTTTTCGCGATCGCATTTAACGCTTCCTCCAGATTTTCAAACAACGCGACGTTATGGAGCAAACCCTTCACCAACGCCTCAAGCGCAGCGGGGGTCCGCACTTTATCAGCGACCCAACCAATCGCATTTTGCGGCAAATCTTTAGAAGCCGGACGATCGCGATGGTCGATTCGCTCGAGAACAAGTGCGGCCTGACCCAGCTGCTGTTGATTCAAATAAGAAACGATTTCCGCTGCGCGCGCGTTATCGCGCAAAACCAGCGCATGAAGATTTCGGCCCAGCGCAGCTTCGATTGCCGGGACAAATTCATGCGAAACGTCGAGTTGGGCCGCCAGCGCGCCGGCAAATTCAAATTCTTTACTCTTCAACAACGCTTGCGAACCTTGCACCAGTCCCTCGCCTTCCTCATTGAGTTGACGTAAAACTTCGTGACGGGATTCTTTCTCGGCGATCGCGCGGTCGATTGCTGCTAGTTTTCTCTCGACCACGGCCAGCGCGCTCTGGTTCTGGCGTAGCGTTTCCTCCTGCGAACGGGCACGGGCGAAAAGTTGCTCAACTGTTTGTCGTTCCGCTTCGGTCGCGGCGCGCGCCTCTATGACCTTGGCGTGTAATGTCTTGTGGCCGGTGCCGGCTGCCGCAATCCTGGCACGCCGCGTCTCCGCATCGCGGTTGGTCGCATCACGCCGTTCGCATAATTCGCGCAAATCTTCCGCGATGGTGGCGAGTCGCACTTCATCTTTCGACAAACTCATTTGGACGTCGCGCAGCTTCTGATCCGAGGCGTGAAAAACTTCGCGCCGCTGGCTGGCGTCCGCCGTCAAGTGCTCGAGTTGTTGGTTCTTTTGCTCAAGCAATCGGGCCGTCTCCTCCACCAGTGCGTTGGCGGATTCGATCTCCGCGTTTTGTTCATGCAATTTTATTTCCGCCGATTCGATCTCGCGGCGGCTGCGATCGATCCATTGCTGCAACTCCACGGCATGTTTTTCGTTGAACTCGATCCGGTGCCGAAGGGATGCGATCTCATTTTCGAGCTGCTGCACCTTGGCCCGCGCGCCCGTGATCTTTTCGTCCGCGGCGTCGAGTCCGCGGCGCGCAGCGGCCAAGCGCGCTTCGCCATCATTAATCTGATCCCGCGTCGTTTGCCCGGCTTCCGAAATCCGCGCGATCTCGGCGGTGCATTCGCTGAGTTCCTGCTCGAGGCTCTGCAGTTTGCGGTGTGAGAAATGAGTATCGAGCACTTGCAGGTCCGCATGCAGCGCCTGATATCGCCGCGCCTTGCCGGCCTGCCGTTGCAGCGAACCAATCTGGCGCTTCACTTCCTTAATGATATCGCCGATGCGCAACAGATTTGCTTCCGTCGCCTCCAACTTGCGGAGCGCTTCTTTCTTTTGTGTTTTGTATTTGGTGATTCCGGCTGCTTCTTCGAAAACGCTGCGTCGATCTTCCGGACGCGAACTCAGGATCAGGTCGATCTTGCCTTGCTCCATGATGGAGTAGGCAGCGCGCCCGACGCCGGTGTCAGCGAACAAGCTGTGGATGTCCTTTAAGCGGCATCCGGTTTTGTTTAAGAAATATTCGGAATTGCCATCGCGATAAATTCGTCGCGTTACCCGCACCTCGTGCCAATCGACTCCGAGCTCCTCCGCGCACTCGGTGAAGTTCAGCGAAACTTCGGCAAAACCGAGCGGCTTGCGCGACTCGGCGCCGTTGAAAATGACGTCGGCCATCTCGCCGCCCCGAAGCGATTTGGCGGATTGTTCGCCTAAAACCCAGCGGACGGCGTCGCAAACATTGGATTTCCCGCAGCCGTTGGGGCCGACAATGGCAGTCACGCCTTCGTGAAAATTAAAGATTGTTTTATCGGCGAACGACTTGAAGCCGAAGAGCTCGAGCGATTGAAGATGCATTAAAATGGCGGGCAGCGCCAAGGCGCCTGGTTGTGGTGAATATAATCGCAAGAACGTGCTCGCAAGGCAAATCTACACAATTCGGCGTGGAGGGCTCCTGCCCAACTACCATATTTTGGGGTGGAAGGCCCTGGCGGCGCGTTCGAAGCGAAGCTGCCTCCTTGCGACCCTAATTCCAGGACGGCCTCAGGTCGACCGCAGCTTGGCTCGCAGGAAATAAAAAACCGACGCCACCGCGAGCACAATTCCATTTACTTCAAATTCCCATGCGGTTGCGTGCGCGAGAATCCAGATGATGGCGACAATCGCGAGTGCGGGCACGATTTTCATTCCAGGAAAGTTGAAGGGCTGTGCGCCGTCGGCGCGAACGTCGCGTTGTACCAAAAACCAGCACGCGGCGCAGCAGAGCAGATACATTAGGAGAACGGCGACGTTGGAAAGCACGGCCAGTTTCTCGAACGTGCCGGTGATGGACAGGGCGAAGGCGAGCACGGCGTACGTGATGATAGCGACGTCGGGAGAGCGATAGCGCGGATGAACGTGCGCGAACCACTTTGGCAACGCGCCGTCGCGGCCAAACGCGAAGATCATGCGCGGCGAACTGAGGATGTCACTGGTGACGAAGCCGAACGCGGAGATGGTCGCACCGGCGAGCAGAATGGTGCGGCCAATGTTGCCCAGAAATCTTGCGGCCGCTTCGGCGAGGGGCGCGTCTTTGTGATTGGCAAGATCGACACCGAGCGTTCCCTGCGCCACGAGCTGGATGAGAATGTAGATGATGGTGGTGATGACGAGCGCGAGATACGCCGAGCGCGGAACGGTGCGCGCTGGATTTTTCACTTCGCCGCTCGGAATCAACGCTACTTCGATTCCTACAAAGGCGAAGATCAACAAGATTACACTGTCGCCTAACGCTTTACTGCCGGGCCAACCGGGCCAGCTGAGATTTTGCGGATTAATGAAAAAGATTCCGACGCCAATGAACAGAAGTAACGGGAGAAGTTTCGCGACCGTGATCGTCGTGACTGCGCCGGCGCCTTCGCGCACCCCGCGAATGTTGATCAACACTAGGACGCCATAAACCGTAAGCATTACAACGATGCGCATCAGCGGTCCGCCCAGAAATGGAATGACGAGGGCGATTGAATTTGCGAGTACATTTACCACGCCGGCAACCGCGCCGAGCGCAGTCAGAAAATAAAGTATGCCGGCGAGAAACCCGACGTATTTGCCGAACGCGACCTCGACGTAGGCGTAGAGTCCGCCTGTGAGCGAGACACGGCTGCCCGCGATGGCGAAACAGGTGACGAACAAAACCATTGCGATTGCGCAGCAAATAAATGCCAGCGGCGCGGCCGGCCCGAGTCCTGCCGCGACCGTCGCGGGAATCACGAAAATTCCAGCACCGATGGTCGAGCTGACAATGTTCGCGGTGAGAGCGGGAATTCCGATGCCGCGGACAAGTTGATGATCGACCTGCTCCGCTCGTTGGATCGACGGTGTCTCGTCAGCCATGGCCGGGCATGGTGCGCCATTCAACCGCGCGAGACAAGGCCGACAATCGTGGCAAACGAATTCAGATGACTGGCGAGATGCCCGCCGGCCGACACAGCCACGATCGCGGTGCCGCTACTCAGCTGTGATCTTGACTTTCTCCAACGCGGCTCGGGCGGCCTGAAGTTCTGAAGTGCGCGCGTGCACCGAATCTTCGAGAGCGGCGCGCCGGTTATCGAGCAGCTGATGAATGCGGCGGGTCTCAAGCAGATTCCGAATACGCAGGAGCACTTCGATGTGGTCCAGAGGCTTGTTTAGAAAATCGGTTGCACCACAATGCAGCGCTCGGCGTTTAGTGTCCTCGTTGACGTCCGCCGTGAGGACGATGATTGGCAAGTAAACCTCGCTTCGGTCGGCACGCAAGGATTCCAGAACAGCGAAGCCATCAAGATGTGGCATGAACAAATCGAGCAGAATCAAGTCCGGATCGAACTCGTGGCAAAGTTCCAACACCCGGCGGGAATCAGTTGTTGACTTAAGGTGGGTGTAGCCTTGTTCCCCAAGCATGTCTTCCAAGAGAGCGACGTTAGCAGGCTCGTCGTCAACGATGAGGATCTTCATTTTCGCGTAGGCGGCGAGGTCGCTTTTCCAGTTGGTAGTGTCCATGTGCAATTGCTTCGTTTCCTTTATATCGTTTCCGCAGTTACTTTCTCTATTCCGTTCGGTTTCTGGATCAGCGTCTTTGAATCGGTCGACGGCCATGCCGATTCTTCGATCACTCGGGAAAATTTGGTGACATCAAGTGGTTTGGTCAGGTAATCGCGAGCGCCGGCGGTCATGAACTGTTGAATCTGCCGCACGGTCGCGTCAGCACTAATGATAATGACCGGGATGTCTCGTGTCGTTACCTCGCCCCGCAATTGCGAAAAGACGTCCCATCCGTTCAAATCAGGCAGATGTATGTCCAGAAGAATGAGATCGGGTGAATGTTTGCGTGCCAGATCCAAACCGAGCCGGCCCTGCATTGCGCTCAGCAGCTCGATCTGCGGTTGCTGGCGAAGAATTTCCTGAACGAGATTGAGATTGGAAAGATTGTCCTCGATGTAAAGGATGGTGCGCTTGCCGGCAGTCAGGTTCTGGTCCAGCGCGGGTTCATCCTCCCGGTGTTCCGGCTCTGCGGTTGAAGGCGGTTCGGCTCGAGGAAGATCGACCCAAAAAGTGCTGCCGCGTCCAATTGCGCTGCTGGCACCAATACCGCCCCCCATCGCATGTATGATACGGGCTGAGAGAGCAAGGCCAAGGCCAGTTCCCTCTACCGCAGATTGTTCTGCTCCCAGGCGGTCAAAGGGCGTAAATAGCCGTGACAATTTCTCGCTGGCGATACCAGAACCCATGTCGCTAACCACAATCCGCATCGCGCCCTCGCCGGAAGAACGATAAGAGATTGAAACCTTGCCCTTTTTTGGACTGTACTTTACCGCGTTCGAGAATAAGTTGAGCAAAACCTGTTTGAAACGCTGAAGGTCGGCTAAAACATAAACCGGCCGGTCGGTTCGGACAGGTGCGGTAAATTCGATGGCGCGCTCCGCCGCCAGTGGTCGCATGATATCGAGCGCTTCATGCAAAACATCAGCGAGATTAACTGGCTCCAAGGACAACTGCATTGCCCCCGCTTCGATTCGGCTGATATCCAGGATTTCATTGATCAGATTTAGGAGGTGACGCCCGGCACCGGTGATATAGCCGGCCCGAGTGCGAAGAGTCCCGGTCGGACTCTGTTTTTCAATGAGCTGACCAAATCCAAGAATTGCATTTAGGGGCGTCCGCAATTCGTGGCTCATGCGGGAAAGAAATTCGCTTTTGGCCTTGTTTGCTCGCTCTGCCTCTTCCTTGGCGGTATGCAACTCCCGCTCAGCGAGTTTGCGATCGGTGGTATCGCGAATTGCTGCCATCGCCAGAATCCCCTCATCCGTTTCGAGGGGGCTAAGGCTGATCTCAATCGGGAACTCCTTCCCATCCTTGCGCGCCCCCGCCAACTCCAACCCGGCACCCATCGGGCGGCTGCGTGAATCCTTGAAAAGGCCCCGCGGATTACCGGGATGCTTCCCACGGAAACGTTCAGGCACAAGAATTTCAATCTCTCTTCCAAGCAATTCCTCGCGCTGATAACCGAAGATTTTTTCGGCCTGCGAATTCACCAGCACGATCGTTCCCTCGCCGTTGACGATGACAATGGCATCGGGAGCGGATTCGAGCAGCGATTTGAATTTTTGATCGGCCTTGCTGCGCTCGGTAATGTCCTGAGACGTTCCAACAATCCGGACTACTTCTCCGGCATTGTTAACGACGATCCGGGCCAAGCTATGCAGCAGCCGAATGTCGCCGCTCGGCAAAATAATCCGGGCCTCGATTCCGGTGGACGGATTGCCCCGGACCAATTCCTTCAACCATTTCCGCACCCGCTTGCGGTCCGCCTGGTGAACGGAGGCCAGGAAACGATCGTAACTGGGCAGGAATTCGTCCGGCGCGAACCCAAATAACCGGTGCTGCTCCTCCGAGCAGAACGCTTGTTTGGTGACTATATCCCATTCCCAGCTTCCGACATGCGCAACTCTCTGTGCTTCCGCTAAACTCGACTCGCTGGATTTGAGGGCGTCTTCCGCTTGTTTGCGTCTGGTGATGTCGCGCAAGATTCCGGTGTAAAATTGGCCCTGGTTCGTTTTCCATGAGGAAAGAGTGAGTTCGATCGGAAATTCGGCGCCATCCTTTCTCAGGCCCTCGAGCTCAACTGATTTAGCGACCACGCGTGTTTCCCCTCCGGCTTTGAGGCGTGCCATCGTATCGCGGTGGAGGCCGTGGTAGCGCTGCGGGATAATGGTGTGGAGTGGCTTGCCGATTGCCTCGCTTTCATTATAGCCAAAAATCGCTTCGGCTCCAGGATTCCAAAAAACGATGTTTCCACTGTCATCTGCCGAGACAATCGCGTCGCCGATAGAGTGGGTGACAGAACGAAGTTTCGCTTCCGAAACACGCAGTCCATTCTCTGCTACGGAGCGTTCAGCGATCTCGCGATGTAGCATTGCGTTAGCTGCGACCAGCTCATGCGTCCGTTCCGCGACCAAAACTTCGTCGCGTTGGCGATGTCCCGTGACAACCAGCAGAAAAGCGTCGAGTAGTCCGGTGAAGAGAAGGCCGACGGCGAGCACGCTCCAAGACTGCCAGGAGTGATAGGCCCGCAAATACTCAGGCGAGAGGGAAGATTCCAATGACCATTTCCTTCCAGCCATTTCTATGTTCGTTTCCATTTGCAAGACCGGCGGCTTCGCGCGTTCGGTTGAATTCTGGAAAAGAGTCTGCGTTGTCGAGCCCGCGCCCTGATCGAGAAATCGCAGTTGGAGGCCCTTTTGATCGACCCCTTTGAGTGATTGAGCTATCATATCCGCGATTCGAAAAACCGCGGCGACGTAACCTTCTAACCGATGCTGCCGCTCTTCAACCGTACCGTGAGAAAAGCCGTTGGTGTAGATTGGCAGATAGACCACGAAACCAGGAACCGTGTCCTTGTCCTGAATGAGTTGAGCTTGTTTAGTGGCGCGGGCTTCTCCCTTATCTCTGGCCCACTCGAATGCTTCGCGCCGAACCGGATCGGACGCGATATCGAATCCAAGAGATCTTTCGTTTCCAAGCAGGGGTTCGATGTAACGGATGACAACGTATTCATTACGCGCGGTTACCGGAATCAGTTTTTGTTGTGCATCGCGCTCGTTCAGCTGAAAAGTTGCCAACCCGTCGCGGTGGGCCGCCTCGACAAAGGCCGATACTTTAGACCGGGGAACCCGTGCATCCCAAGAAAGCCATTGGATTCCGGGATGATCGGAGATGTCTCTCGCCACAAACGAGTGGAAACTGCCCTGGCTCACTGAGGGTGAGCTTGCAAAAAAGTTCTGTATCGTGCGCAGGACATCGAGATAACCATCAAAATCGCCTTGGAGTTTTTGGGTGAGATTCCCGATCCGCTGCTCGAACTCCATCTTGATCCGCCCTTGTTCCCATCGGTTGGTCTGGAAAAACAGAGCCACCACCACGGTAAGGGTGAAGGCCATCGGTACGGTAATGGAAAGCTTACGGCGCCAGTCCGCGGTGCGAAAGGTCCAGATCAAAACCAGCGGGGCGAAGATCAGCGTTCCGATTGAATCGCCCACGTACCACGTGACCCAGTTTGTTAAGAAATCGGCGGAAGAGACAAGGCGCGCTAACCAAAGGGTCATTACCGCGATCGTAGGGGTGACGAGGCAGCTCGCCGACGCCGCCAGCGAAAAACGGAAGACCTCCTTCTCAGTGGCCAGTGCTGTTGGCAGACCGACGAAACGGCGCACCAGGAATGCCCCCGTTAGGGCTTGCAGGGCTGCGCCTCCGCCGATAAAGGCCGGGACCGCAACCGATCTTATGATCGCGCTAAATGTTGCGGTATCGAGGGACGTCCAAAAATTGACGAGAAAAGATCCGATGATAACGCCCGGCCAGGCGTTATTGCCAAACAGAAGGAGGCAGCCCAGTGCGAGGCCGGCCGCTGGCCAGACCGCGGTCGCATACCCGGGAGGTATGGCGAGAAAAAGTGCTAACTTGCCTGTTACGAAGTAAATCGCCGCGGTGACCGCGATGCAGCCAAGTAATCGGATGGTGGAAAAAGGGTCTGGGGGCGCAGGGCCGGCATGAGATTGGTCCGTGATGCGACCGGGAGACATCGAATCGTCTGCGCGCAGAAGATATGCCACGCGACAAAGCTTTCAGTGTTTTAGGATGCCGACGCGATTCGTTCCGAGGTTCAATAACCTGCGGCCTGACCATCCTTGCGCGATTCGCTTGCCCCGACGTAAACGCGCTGGCCATCATGCAGCTCTACTTTGATGGCTTGGTAGCCACCGTAGCCACCTACGTCAAAGCGCACCTCGTGACCGCGTTTTTCCAGTTCGCGGACGATCTGATATGGGATTCCGCTCTCGACTTCAACGTAGCCACCTTTTTCCATTTTTTCGCCGGTCGGTTCATTATCTCCCTCGTGCTGCCACCGTGAAGCGTCGCCCGCTTCCTGCGCATTCAAACCAAAATCGATCTGATTGGTCAGGACCTGAACGTGTCCTTGCGGTTGCATCCCGCCTCCCATCACCCCGAACGATTCCCACGGTTTTCCATCCTTCATCACGAATCCCGGAATGATGGTGTGAAACGGACGTTTGCCTGGCGCGTAGACGTTGGCATGGCCAGGCTCCATCGAGAAAAGCTCGCCACGATCTTGAAACATAAAGCCGAGTCCCGGTACAACGATTCCGCTGCCCATGCCGCGATAGTTACTCTGAATGAGCGACACCATATTACCCTCATCATCCGCTGTGCACATGTAAATGGTGTCGCCGTCGTCGATCGGGGAGCGTTTTGGCGTCGCGGCAGAATCTTGTAGCGGCTCCCGTGTCGCCTGCGACTCGGCCCTGTTGGCAGGCGGTACGCCTGCCTCTACAGCCTTCGCCGCGTGCCCGGGATCGATCAACTTTCGCCGTTCGCCTGCGTATTCCTTCGAAAGCAAACCGGCCAGCGGAATTTTCGCGAACTCGGGGTCGGCATAGAATTTGGCGCGATCCGCCCATGCAATCTTTTTCGCTTCGATCATGGCGTGCAGCGTTTCCGCTGAATTGCGCCCCATCGATTTGAGATCGAAACCTTCCAAAATGTTTAAGATCTGGAGGGTAGCGATGCCCTGTCCATTCGGCGGTAGCTCAAACACATCGTAGCCGCGGTAGTTCGTCGAGACCGGATCGACCCATGTCGAAGTGTGCTTCTCAAAATCTGCTTTGCGTAGAAAGCCGCCGTTTTCCCGCATGAACTTGTCGATCTTGTCGGCGATTTCGCCCTTGTAAAAAGCATCACGACCTTTTTCTCCGATCAATCGCAACGTTTTTGCCAGCGCGGGATTTTTGAAGATGTCTCCTTTTGCCGGCGTCCGCCCCTTACCATCGAGAGTATACGCTTGGAGAAACGCGCCGGGCAGATCTTTGTAGACTTCCGGTCCAAAGTGCCAGTAAAAGGCAATCAGCTCGGTCACCGGAAAGCCTTCTTCGGCATATTTCACGGCCGGCGCGAGGTCGTCACTGAGCTTGAGTTTGCCGAATTTCTTATGCAATTCGCTCCATGCATCCACTGTTCCGGGCACACTGATCGGTAGCATGCCGCGCGGCGGAATCGTTTTGCGATGCAACTTGTCGAGCTCCGCTTTCATTTGTTCGTAGCTCAAACCGAGCGGAGAGCGGCCGCTGCCATTGATGCCGTAAAGTTTGTTTTCTTTCGCGCTGTAAACGATGGCAAAAAGGTCGCCGCCGATACCGTTTGAAACCGGTTCCATCAAGCCAAGGGTGGCGTTGGCCGCGATCGCAGCATCGACCGCGTTACCGCCGCGCTTCAAGATGTCGAGCCCGACTTGCGTGGCTGCGGGCACGCTCGTGCAAACCATTCCGTGCCGGGCCAGGACTTCCGAGCGCGTGGCAAAGGGTTTTCCGGTGATGCGATCGATTTGGCCGAACGAAATCCCGAAGCATGCAATCACGAGGAGACAAACGACAGCGAAACGGAGCGATACGACCATGTGTTCATGCTAGCACTGCTGTCATCCCGAGCGAATGCGAAGGACTTCTCGATAGTCGTTGCACACACAGGTTCGAATAAAGGGCGATCAACTGTGAGTCTTTCCGGATAGGGA
>QHQU01000334.1 GCA_003219925.1 Verrucomicrobiota bacterium | reverse complement strand
GATCCGATCAAAATCCTGGACAAGCCTTCTGATGTCGTCGCGCAACATATCGTTGGCATCGTCGCCCTGGCGCCAGCCTCAGCCGACTCGATTTACCAGCTGATCACACGGGCGCGTCCATTTCACGATCTTACGCGCAAGGAATTCGATCGCGTTTTGAATTATCTGGAGGGCGGCGGCCAAGCGTTAGCTCAGCAATACCGCGGCGTCTTCGGGAAGATTTCGGTTAGCGATGACGGCACGGTCTCACTGGCGCATCCGCGAGTGGCGCGCGAATTTCTAGTCAACATTGGAACGATTGTCTCGGAGGGGTTCGTCGACGTGGTGTTGAAGCGGCGGCGTCTCGGTTCCGTCGAAGAAGGATTTATCAAGGGATTGCAAATTGGCGATCTGTTCGTCCTCGGGGGCCGGGTCGTGCGATTGATCGATACCGGAGTGCAGGAAGCTTTCGTGGAGCGAGCGGATGGCCAATTGCCAACCATCCCTCGTTGGAACGCGGCTAAGATGCCGCTCACTTCCGGAGTCGCGCGGGCGGTGCGTCAGCTACGCGCCGATTTGGCGCAACGGCTGCGTCGCGAGACAAACGATTCACTTTGCGTCGATTGGCTGGTCGAGCATTACCAAATCTCGTTAGCAAACGCTCAGGCGATCGTCGAACAATTCCGCGCGCAGCTGGCGGTCTCGGACGTGCCGACCGGCGATTCGATGTTGATCGAACTGTATCGCGATGACGATTTTTCTCATTACTTTTTCCACGCCCTCATCGGACGCAGCGCTAATGACGCGCTTTCGCGGATCGTAGCCTGGCGAATGAAGAACCGCAGCGGCGGCAACGCCCTCGTCACCATTGATGACTCCGGCTTTCTCCTTACCCTCCGGCGGTTTCAGGAACTTACCCTGGAAGATTGGCGGCTTTGTTTCGAGCGCGAAGGCGCGGAGGAGGATTTGCGCTTGGCCCTGCGCGGATCGGAATTGGTAAAATGGCAGTTCCGTGGCGTCGCCCAAACTGGATTGATGGTGCCGCGGAATTACCCGGGTCATCAGCGCGCGCGCAAACAGATGCATTGGAGTACGGAAACAATTTTTCGCGTGCTGGAAGCGCACGAGGCGGATCATCCCCTGCTCGAGGAGGCTTATCGGCAGGCGACGCAGATTTTTCTCGATGCGGAAGAAGCAAACGCGTTTCTCGATCGGGTCCAGCATTTCGACTGGCAATTGCGCGAACTGCCAGTGGTCTCGCCATTTTCTTTCCCGATTTATGCCAGCAAAATCAAAGAAACCATGATGCTGGAAGATCCGACCGTGGCAGTGGAGCGAATTTATCGCGAGTTGTATGCGCGCGTGCGGCAAATCGCGACAGCTAACGATAATCAAACAATTGCCACGATCCAATAGATGAAATTCAAGGACCACTTCTCCGCTCATGCGGCCGAGTATGCGAAGTTTCGCCCGCATTATCCGGATGAACTGTTCGAACATCTGGCCTCCATTTCGCCGCGACACGAACTGGCGTGGGATTGTGCCACCGGCAACGGCCAGGCCGCTGTGGGGTTGGCCCGGCACTTCGAGAAGGTGATTGCGACCGACGCCAGTGCGCAGCAAATCGAAAGCGCGGAGCCAGATAAACGGATCAGCTACCGGGTGGCCCCGGCGGAAGCGAGTGGGATCGATTCAGCTTCAGTCGACCTGATTTTGGTGGCGCAAGCGCTGCATTGGTTCGATCTCGATCGGTTTTTCACGGAGGCAAAGCGAGTATTAAAAGACGACGGCGTGCTCGCAATCTCGAGTTACAAGGTTTTAGAGATCACGCCGGAAATCGACGTGATCATTTGGAAATTTTATCGCGAAACGACCGGGCCTTTCTGGCCACCCGAGCGTGATTTAGTCGAGACTGACTACAAGGACATCCAACTTCCATTTCCGGAACTACCGCAGCGCCAGTTTGAAATGAGAACGCAATGGAATCTGAACCAGTTACTGGGTTACTTGCGGACGTGGTCGGCCACGCAAAGGTTTATCGCTGCACGCGGCTTTGATCCGGTCGATTCACTCGCGCAAGAATTAGGAGCGATTTGGAAAAATCCGGA